>DASWIR010000246.1:0-2750 GCA_036397575.1 Alteraurantiacibacter sp.
TTCCTCCTCCGCCATGAGGATGGCGGTGTCGCGGTCGAGCGGAAGCGGCTGGTCCTCGACTTCGAGATGCTGCGGCGCCTGCGCTCCGCCGATCCGGGCGAGCAGCTCGTCGAAGCGCGCTGCATCCTCGGTCGCTTCCGGCGGCAGTTCCTGGGCCATCCCGTCGAGCCGGGCGATATGCGCAAGCAGCAGCCTCGCATCGAAGCGGCGGCGCGTGCCGACCATCTCGCCGCGGTACCACACCTCCTCCTCGATTCCCTCTGTGGCCTTGTCGGCGAGCACTTCGGCGCCGCGGGGCCGCGCCAGCACCAGCGCCGCGTCCCAGCCGCGCGCAAACAGCGCATCGCGCCGGCGCAGGCGGTAGGCCGCCTCGCGGCTCAGGCCCACGCCCGCGCAGGCGCTGCGGACATTGCCGCAGGCGGCGAGCCGGTCGAGGAAGCGAGCCTTGCGCTGCGCGCTCCAGCCATCGTGGCGGGGGGTAAGTTCAGTGGCTGTGAAAGGGGTGAGATCCATGATCCGCGTCTCCTTGAGTGAGAACTAAAAGCGAATCGTTCCTCTATGCATGAGGGGGCGTGTAGGAAAATGGTTTTCGACCCCTGTGCCGCCCTACCTTTCGTCAGTCCCGCGAACGCGGGAACCCAGTCAAAGTCATTGTTTCGCGCAAAGTTCGCAAAGAACGCAGAGGTCCCGGATAGAAACCTTTGCGTTCTTTGCGAACTTTGCGCGATCAAACAACCACTGGGTCCCCGCTTTCGCGGGGATGACGAAAGAGGGAGATGCAGCCGCTTTGGGTGGAAGGCAGGCGCATAGTCCCACGCCACCCACTTCCCCATGAGGCTTCGCCTCACAGGGAGGATTGTCGCGTGTCAGATCTCTCCGCGCGCGGCCTTTTCCTGCCGGTCGGCCACGGTCTCGTCGGGCACGAAACTGTGCGAGGACACGCCCAGCCAGATCAGGATCGGCGCGGCCATGTAGACCGAGCTGTAAGTACCCACGAATATGCCGAATGTGATCGCTGCGGTGAAGCCGAACAGGCTTTGCGGGCCGAGCAGAAGCAGGGCGACCAGCGCGACAAGCAGCGTCAGCGAAGTCATCACCGTGCGCGCCAGAGTCTCGTTGACCGACAGGTCGAGCAGCTCCGCAATCGGCATCTTGCGGTACTTCTTCAGGTTTTCGCGGATGCGGTCGTAGATCACGATCGTGTCGTTGAGCGAGTATCCGATAATGGTCAGAATCGCGGCGATGATCTTGAGATCGAATTCGAGCTGGAACAGTGCGAACATGCCCAATGTCAGGGTCACGTCATGGAACAGCGCGAACAGCGCTCCGACGCCGAACTGCCATTCGAAGCGCACCCAGATATAGATGGCAATGGCGATCATCGCGAAGGCCAGCGCGTACATCGCAGTCTCGAACAATTCCTCCGACACCTTGCCGGAGACGGCGGTCAAATCGTCGATCCGCGCTCCAGGAAAATTCTCCGTGATGGTGTTCGTTACAGCGGAGGTCATCCGCGAGGAAGCTTCCGGATCTTCGGCCACTTCGGGCGGCAGGCGGAAACGGATCGAGACCTCGTTGGGCGCACCCGAACTCTGGATCACCGACTCGCCGTAACCCAGGGCATCGACACGCTCGCGCAGTTCACCCACCGGCGCCTGCTCGCTCTGGGTGAAGGTCACGCTGATCTGCTGCCCGCCGACGAAATCGACACCGAAGTTGAGCCCGCGCGTGAATACGAGCGCCAGGCTCGCCACGATCAGCAACATGCTGACCACGTAGAAAGGCGTGCTCCATTTGAGGAACTTGATATTGGTATCGTCGGGGACGAGTTTGAGAAGCCGCATTTCCGCCATCCCCTTCTAAATATTGATGTCCTGCGGGCGCGCCCGGCGCAGCCAGCCAGCCACCCACATGCGGTTCAGCGTCACCGCGGTGAATACCGAGGTAAACAGGCCGACGATCAACACCACCGCAAAGCCGCGCACCGGGCCGGAGCCGAACAGGAACAGCAGGATTCCGGCAATGAAATTGGTGACGTTGGCGTCATAGATCGCGCGGCTCGCTTCCTTATAGCCATTCTCGACCGCCGCGACCACCCGCCTGCCCTTCTTACGCTCCTCGCGTATGCGTTCGTTGATCAGCACGTTCGCATCGACCGCCGCGCCGATGGTGAGCACGAAACCCGCAATGCCGGGCAAGGTCAGCGTGGTGTTCATGATCGCCATGATGCCAAACAGCATCAGCACGTTCACAATCAGCGCCACATTCGCGTAAATACCGAAGCGGCCATATGTCACGGCCATCAGCACCAGCACCGCGACCGAGCCGATCATCATGGCGATGAGACCCTTGCGGATCGAATCCGCACCGAGTTCGGGCCCGACCGTGCCTTCCTGCACCACGGTGAGATCCACCGGCAGCGCGCCCGAGCGCAGCGAAATCGCCAGCTGGTTCGCCGTGTCGACCGTGAAGCTGCCGGAAATCTGCGCCTGGCCGCCCAGGATCGGTTCGTTGATATTGGGCGCGGAAAGCACCTTGCCGTCGAGGATCATAGCGAACGGGCGCCCAACATTTTCGCTAGTGAGGCGAGCGAAGCGGCGCGTGCCGTCAGCATCGAAAGTGATTGATACGACCGGCTCGTTGGTCTGCGGATCGAAGCTTTGCTGGGCGTTGGTGAGGTTGTCGCCGCGAATGCCGCCGAGACGCTCGACCGCGATCGACGATCCGGCGAAATCGGCGCCCTCCGCATA
>DASWIR010000247.1:0-4340 GCA_036397575.1 Alteraurantiacibacter sp.
CGAGGCGCTCGGGCACCTGGATGACGATTTGCGCCTTGCCCGGCGCGCGGCCGGCCTGCGCTTCCTGCAGCTGCTCGAATTTGCGGATACGCGCCTTGCTCTTGGTCTGGCGCGCGGCGGGCGTCTGCCGGATCCATTCAAGCTCGCGGGAGAGCGCCTTCTGCCGCCCGGATTCCTCACGCTCTTCCTGGCCGAGGCGCTTGCCCTTCTTCTCGAGATAGGTCGAATAATTGCCTTCGTAGGGGAAGTACTTGCCGCGATCCAATTCGAGGATCCATTCCACCACATTGTCGAGGAAGTAGCGGTCGTGGGTGATCATCAGCACCGCGCCGGCATATTCCTTGAGGTGGTTTTCCAGCCATTCGACGCTTTCGGCGTCGAGGTGGTTGGTGGGCTCGTCCAGCAGCAGGATCGAGGGCTTCTGGATCAGCAGCCGGGTCAGCGCCACGCGGCGCTTCTCGCCGCCCGAGAGGTTCTCGACAGAAGCGTCGGAAGGCGGGCAGCGCAGCGCTTCCATCGCGATCTCGAGCTGGTTGTCGAGCGTCCAGCCGTCGACTGCGTCGATCTTCTCCTGCAGCGTGCCCATCTCTTCCATCAGCGCGTCGAAATCGGTGTCGTCCTTGGGATCGCCCATTTCGGCGGAAATGGCGTTGAAGCGGTCGACCATGTCGGCCGTTTCGCGCGCGCCGTCCTTGACGTTTTCGAGCACGGTCTTGGACGTGTCGAGCTCAGGCTCCTGTGCAAGATAGCCGACCGTGATGTACTCCCCCGGCCAGGCCTCGCCGGTGAAGTCGGTGTCGATGCCGGCCATGATCTTCATCAGCGTGGACTTGCCCGCGCCGTTGGGGCCGACGATGCCGATCTTTGCGCCCTGGTAGAACTGCAGGTCGATGTTGGCGAGAACAGGCTTCTGTGCGCCGGGGAAAGTCTTGGTCATGTCCTTCATGACGAAGGCGTATTGGGCGGCCATGATGGCTCCTTCGGGTATTCGGATAGAGTGTCAGGATTTGAGCGCGCAGATAGGATGCGAAGGCGCGGGGGGCAAGGAGGAGTCTGGCGCCGCGCGAAGTGGATACGGAAGGCGCATGACAAACCTTGCGTCCCGCGCCAATATGCGTGCCTCGCTCTGAGGGGGGTCTCATGGCCAACTGGATTATCGCGGGTATCGCGCTCCCGCTGCTGCTCTACCTGATCGTGATCTACAACCGCCTGGTCCGATTGCGGGCGCTGATGCGCGAGGCGTGGAGCGGAATCACGGTGCAGCTGCGCCGCCGCGCGGACCTGGTGCCGAACCTGGTCTCTGCGGTGAAAGCCTATGCCAGCCATGAGCGCGACCTGCTGGAGGCGGTGACGGCCCAGCGCGGCGTCGCGGCCGGGACGAAGGGCGTCGGCGAGACGGCGCAGGCGGATGCATTGCTCAGCGGCATGCTGGGCCGCCTGATGGCGGTCGCGGAGGCTTATCCCGCGCTCAAAGCCGATGCGAACTTCCGCGAGTTGCAGCAGGAACTGGCCGAGACCGAGGACGAACTGGCCGGCGCGCGCCGCTATTACAATGCCACGGTGCGCGACCTGAACACGGCAGTGGAGAGCTTTCCCGCGATCCTGGTTGCCGCCCCGATGGGCTTCAGGCAGGAAGAGCCCTACAGCGATCCCGACACATCGATCCGGACGGCACCCAACGTGGAATTCGGCTGAGGGGAAACGGTCATGCGCCTGCTACGCAACATTTTCATCCTGCTGTTCCTGCTGGCCCCGGCCGCCGCCACGCCGCAGGACGGTTCCGCGCTTCTGCGGGCTTGGGAGCTTTCGAGGGGCGAGGAACGCATCCTCAGCTTCGTGAGCGCGGTGGAGGTAGAGCCGGACGGCGACCTCGATGTGACCGAGACGATCCGGCTGGTGGCGCTGAACCGGGAAATCAATCGCGGCATCCTGCGAGATTTCCCGACGAGCTATGAAAACCGCTATGGTCAGCGCACCCATGTCGGCTTCGAAGTGATTTCGATCCAGCGCAACGGGCAGGAAGAGCCATGGGCGCAGGAAAGCCTGGCCAACGGCGTGCGGCTGCGGATCGGCGATGCCGACGTGATCCTGCCGATCGGCGAGCATACCTATACGATCCGCTACCGCACCACTCGCCAGATTCTCTACGGCGACACATTCGACGAAATCTACTGGAACGCCACCGGCACCGGCTGGACATTTTCCATCGACATGGCGGAGGCCCGGATCACCCTTCCCCAGCAGGCTGCATTCGGCGATCGAGCGGTCTATACCGGGCCGCAGGGAGCGACCGGCCGCAACGCCGAAGTGATCGACGAACGGCCCGGCTATATCGCCTTTCGCACGACGCAGCCGCTCGGTCGCGAAGAGGGGCTGACGGTCGCAGCCGCCTTCCCCAAAGGCGTACTCGAAGCACCGAGCGGCGCGCGCAAGCTCGGCTGGTGGCTGGCGGACTGGGGAGCGCTTACCGCGGCGATTGCGGCGATTGCGGGCCTCGTGACCTATTACCTCCGCGCATGGTGGAAAGCGGGCAGGGGGCCGCGCGCCGGCACGGTGGTGCCGATCTTCGCGCCGCCCGACGGACTCAGCCCGGCGGCGGTGCGCTATATTTCGCGGATGGGGTTCGACAATCGCGCGTTTTCCGCGGCGATGATCTGGCTCGGGGTGAAGGGCCAGTTGCATATCTCGCAGGAAAAGTCCGGCCTGTTCGGGCTGGGCGCAGCCACCACCTTGCGGCGTACCGACATTGACCTGCCGGGAGAGTCGGCGGCGCTGCCAGCTCCCGAACAATCGATGCAGACCAAGCTGTTCGGCAGCCGCGAAACGATCGAGCTCAAACAGAAGAACCACGCCTTGCTGCAATCGGCACGCAAGGCCCTGCAGGACGGGCTCGACGGAGCCTATGAAGGCACGATGTTCCGAAAGAACCGCGAGTGGGCGGTCTACGGCCTGCTGATGATCGTGCTGGCGGTGCTGGCAGTCGCCGCGATCGGCCTCCTTTTCTCCTCCGCGGTCGGGCCCGACCGGCGGATCGGCATTCCATTGCTGGCGGCGGGCCTTCTCCTCGGCGCCGTATTGGTCGGCAGGCACGCGCTGAAATCCAGGGGATGCATAATCTGGACCGTGGCCGGAGTGCTGGCATTCGCCGGAAGTGCTGCAGCGCTGGCAACGTTCGGTCTCGCGCTGGAGGCGGGAATCTACTCGCTCTTCCTGCCGCTGCTGGCACTGCCGCTCGCGATAAGCGCCTTCTGGTGGATGTATGCCCCGACGCCGGAAGGTCGCGCGATGATGGACCGGATCGCGGGCTTCAGACAGTATCTCTCGATCACCGAGGAAGACCGCCTCGATACGGTGCACCCGCCCGAAAAGACGCCGGAATTGTTCGAGCGCTATCTCCCCTACGCGATCGCGCTCGACGTCGAAAACCGCTGGGCGGAAAAATTCGCCGCAATTCTCGCTGCGTCGGTCGCGGCAGGGACCGCCGCGCACGCCTATGGCTGGTATTCGGGCGAGGGCAATCCATGGGACGATCCGCAGGGATTCGCCGGCAAGATGGGCGATTCCTTCGCCGGCACTGTCTCTTCCGCTTCGTCCTCTCCCAGCAGCAGCGGCGGAGGCTCCGGCGGCGGAGGCTCGTCGGGCGGTGGCGGAGGCGGGGGCGGCGGATCCGGCTGGTAAGAGAGCCGCCGCCACGCATTCCGCCTGGGGAATTGCCGGGCGGCGTTTCGCTTACCGGGTCCTTTGCTGCGACGTCGCTTCACGCTAAAGGCGGGCCCACGATGTTCGACTCGTTCGACGCCTTGTTGCTGGCCCGGATCCAGTTTGCCTTCACGGTCAGCTTCCATTTTATTTTTCCGGCCTTCTCGATCGGGCTGGCGAGCTATCTCGCCGTGCTCGAAGGGCTGTGGCTGAAGACCGGCAAGCCGCTCTATCTCGACCTTTTCAAATATTGGCTGAAGATCTTCGCGGTTACCTTCGCCATGGGCGTCGTCTCGGGGATCGTGATGTCCTACCAGTTCGGCACCAACTGGTCGGTCTTCTCTGACAGGGCGGGGCCGGTGATCGGCCCGCTGATGGCCTATGAGGTGCTGACCGCCTTTTTCCTGGAAGCCGGGTTCCTGGGCGTGATGCTGTTCGGGATGAACAAGGTCGGCAAGAAGCTGCACTTCGCGGCGACCCTGATGGTGGCGCTGGGGACCTTCGTCTCGGCCTTCTGGATACTCAGCGTCAACAGCTGGATGCAGACGCCCACCGGGCATATCATGGGCGCGAACGGCCAGTTCCTCCCGGGCGAGAGCTGGTGGGATATCGTCTTCAACCCCAGTTTTCCCTATCGGCTG
>DASWIR010000248.1:0-3670 GCA_036397575.1 Alteraurantiacibacter sp.
TTCGATGTTTTCGTCGAGCAGATTTCGGGGATGTGGGCGACGCAGCCGAACTGGTCTGACGCGCAGGTCGCGGCGATCACGGTGCCGACGGCGATCGTGGTGGGGGACCATGACGAGGCGATCCTGTGGCCGCATACCGAGCATATGGCGGCGACGATCCCGAACGCGACGCTGGTGGTTCTGCCGGAGGTCAGCCATTTCGCCATGTTGCAGGCGCCGGGCGAATACAACGCCGCGATCCGGGCCTTCATCGACTGAGCCGCCGGCGAACATCCCGCGCTGCGAGTTGCCGAACATCCGGGTTGAAGTCAGCGGCAATATGGCGCTCGTCAGCTACAACCTGATGAACTTCCTGACGGATGCAGACGGCAAAGAGATTGCAGGCATGCCTTGAACCTGAGCCAGGTTTACAAGCGGATCGACGGGCGCTGGCGGATCATTCGCGCCAACTGGTCGTTCACCCAGCCCCCGGCGGCCTTCGCGGGCATGACGACCTGACGGGAGGGCCATCTCTGAAACTGATGCTCTCCGGCAAGGTTGTGAACCAAAACGTGCTTGCCGGCGAGAGACTGCCGCGTGAATGTCTTTTGACGAAGAAGCGTGCGATCAGGCCCGATAGGCCGTCCTGAATTCGGCAGGAGACTGCCCGGCATGCTTTCGGAAGAACTTGGAAAAGTTGGTCGCTTCGTCAAAGCCCAACCCCTCGGCGATCAGGTAGATCGGTCGATCTGTATGGGCCAGCAGCCGTTTTGCCTCCAAAGCGATACGTCGGGCGCTACAGTCCTTGGCATTCAATCCTGCCAGGCCCTGTGTCGCCCGATTGAGGCTCTTTTGCGTGCAACCAAGGGCGTTGGCGTACGGGCCAATCTGGTGCCATCCGGGGGAGTGGGCAAATCTTGGGGGTGATCGGCTACGATGGTGGTTTCATTGTTAGGGAAACGGCCATGGATGTACGGATAATCGTCGAGACGACGTTTGAAAACGGAACCACAAAAACGCATCATCTCGGCCGCTTGTCCCGCCCGTTTCGGCAAGCCCAGCCCGAGGAAATCGGTCTCCTGCTGGAGGATGCGAGGACCATGCTTGCGCAGTTGCAGAACGCCATACTCCTCGATCAGATCGAGGAGATCTCAGAGGCGAGCCGGATCTGCCCCGACTGCGCCAAGATCAGGGCCATCCATGATTATCGGCCAAGGGTTCTCGACACGCTGTTCGGCCGGTTCCGCGTCATGGCGCCGCGCATTCGCCGATGTGCCTGCAACGCCAAATCCGAAACTATTCCGGGCGGACCGCTTTCGCCGCTCGCAAACCTGTTTCCGCATCGATCGACCCCGGAATTGCAGCGCCTTCCGGCGGAACTCGGGGCACGTCCTTCGTTCCGGGAAGCCGCGCGAATCCTGGAGACGTTTCTGCCATGCGCGAGGCAGTTGAACACCACGGTGCGCAACCGCCTTGGCAAGATCGCCCAAGACATCAGCGGCTGTGACCAAGCCGTCCCCGCCCTTGTTCAAGATGCCACGTCGCCTCCGCTGACTGTGTTTCTGGACGGCGCCCATATCCGGTGCCGACCGGAATATCCGAGGCGACACCTCGATGTTGTGGTTGGCAAGATCGAGAGCCCGAATATGTGCCGTCGTTTCGGGCTTGCGCAGCAAGCGACAGTTTCACCAGCCAAGCAGCTTCGCCAGGACCTCCACGCCCTTGGATGGGACGGCAAGCGCTCGGTCACCGTCATCTCGGACGGGGAGCCGGCGCTGCCAAATCTTGTGCTCAGTGCGGTTCGGCAGCCGGTGCGCCACATTCTCGACTGGTGGCATATCTCGATGCGCGTCCAGCACATCGAGAATGCCGTGAAGGGTCTGTTGCAGACCGAAAACTTCCCCGGGATACCGGAGCTCTTCAAGCGCCCGGCGGAAACGCTGCGATGGTATCTGTGGCACGGAAAGATCCAGACGGTCGGCACGCTTGTTCAATGCCTCATGGTCGACTGCGCGCGACTTTCAAAAGATGACCCAGCGGTGCGGGATGCGACCGCGAGAGTGCAAGCGCGTTGCCGGGAACTTTACTCGTATCTTGCGAACAACATGGACAACCTGACCAACCATGGCTGGCGACACCGCAATGGTCTGCCGATCTCTTCGTCCCGGGCAGAGGGCTGTGTGGACGACATCGGCAACACCCGCATGGGCAAACGCCGACGGATGCGATGGTCCCCCAAAGGCGCTCACTCCGTCGCAGTCACAAGAGCCGCAGTCCTCGACGGAAGGCTCACAGTCTCATGCCGCAAGATCGCAGCATGACCCCCACGTTTTGCCCACTTCCTGTTGTTGAAGCCATCAACAGAGCCGCTGGCAACGCTATTCCTGCATGAATGCCCGAGCTTCCTCGGGCGTTACCTTGCCGTCCTTGTCGGCGTCCACCTTGTCGAAAATCCGCTTGTGGATGGTCGATATTTCCTCGAATGAGAGCCCGCCATCGCCGTCCGCGTCAGCGATGACAAACATCATCTTCATCATGTGCCCGTGCATCTGCATCATCGGTCTGCCGTCCATCATTCCGGGAGGCATCATGCCGCCCATCATTCCCTGGCCCATCATGCCGGGCTGCATCATGCCCGGTTGGCCGGGCTCTGCGCCCTGGCCCTGACCCGCCGTGTCTCCAGGTTCCGCAGGCGGCGTCGCCTGGGCGAGCGTGGTATCGGCATGGTGCGGATCGGCCGAAATCGTTTGCGCGACAGTTCCGGTCGTCACGCCGGCGGCGAGGATGGCGGTGAGGGTGGTCACGCGAAGTGGCATGGTGAGCGTCATCAGGTTTCTCCTTGGTTCCGGTGGGCTCTGCGTGGCCCGTTCCAATGTGATTTGGCTGCGGCCCGGACGCGGCGATCGCAAGCCGCCGATCGCAGTCGAAGACCAGCCTAGGGCGAAGACGGCGCGGCGCATTTGCGCTGGATCAACCGCCGGGCAGATGAACCTCGATATGACATCATCGTGATCCAGCTCTCCCCGGAGACGGCTGCGGCTGCGCGGGCGGGATACCAGACTTGCGCATCACGACAGCCACCACCAGCCCCGAGACAAAGGTCAGCACCGCGATCGAGGCGATCGCCCAAGGCAGGCCGAAGCGGTCGGCGATCAGCCCGGCGGAAAGCGCCCCGATGGCGTAACCGAGATCGCGCCAGAACCGGTAGACGCTGAGCGAGCGGGCGCGCCAGGCCGGATGCGAGGCGTCGGAGACGGCCGCGATCAGGCTCGGATAGACCATGGCGGTGCCAAGCCCGAGCAGCAGGCTGCCGATGAGCCACCACTCGAAGGTCCGCGTCGCCGCGGTGAGGAACAGGCCGGCAGCCTGCACCCACATGCCGGCGACGATCAGCCCCTTGCGGCCCCAGTGATCGCTCAGGGGGCCGGTGGCGATCTGCAGGATGCCCCAGGTCGCGGGATAGATCGCCTTCAGGATGCCGATGCGTTCGACGCCAAGGCCAAAGGAGGCGAAGAACAACGGAAAGATGCCCCAGCTCATGCCATCGTTGAGGTTGTTGACGAGGCCGGCCTGCGAGGCGGCGAACAGGTTGCGGTCGCGGAACGAGGTCAGCAGAAAGACCTCACGAAAGCCGATCGGGGCGGCCTGCCGGGCATGGCCGGCGGTCTCCAGCCGGACATGGGCGCGGGTG
>DASWIR010000249.1:0-8759 GCA_036397575.1 Alteraurantiacibacter sp.
CGTTTTGCGCCTTTGCGCCGCGTCAGCGCTACCGGCAGTGTCCGGCTGCCGAGTTCGATAACTGGTTCCACGTCGCGGCGCAGCCAGTCGATCATGTCTGCTCGCTCACAAGGTGCGGCCATTCGACGATATGATGTTCGAGCGGCCCCGCCTCGGTCTCGCTAACCACGCGTCCTGCGATCGAAATGCCCGCCTTGCGGACTTCGTCGCGGTCGCCGCAAATGAGATAGTGCCATTCCGGCAGCTTCTCGCCGCGGGCACGGATACGATAGGCGCAGCTTTCCGGCAGCCATGCGACTTCGCCCACGATTTTCATGGTCAGGCGCAGGCAATCGGGGACGCGAGCCTTTCGGTTGCGATAGTCGCTGCAGCACGCGGTTTCAGGGTTGAGCAGTTTGCAGGCGACATTGGTATGCTCGATTGCTCCGGTATCGGCATCTTCGAGCTTGTGCAGACAGCAATGGCCGCAGCCATCGCAAAGCGCCTCCCACTCGGCTCTGGAAAGCTCGGCAAGCGGAAGCTCCCAGAAATTGTCTCTCAGCTCGCCCATTTCTCGATTTCCGCAGCCACGGCATCACCGCTCTGGTCCACCGGCAGCAATGCCAGCGGTTTGCCATCACGGTCCATCAGATAGGCGCTGCGCGAATGATCCATCAGGTAGCCGCCCGCCTCGTTCGCCTCGCCCTTCGCATAATAGACCGCGAAGGTCTTGGCCGCCTGGTCGATCTGCTCCGGCGTGCCGGAGAGGCCGATGAGATCGTCGGAAAAGGCCGAAGTGAATTCGCCCACCACTTGCGGAGTGTCGCGCTCCGGATCGATAGTGACGAAGATGGGCGCGATTTGCGCTGCAAGTTCAGGGTTGTCGGCTTTCACCTTCTCGTATCCTCGCATCATGCGCTGCACGTCGAACGGGCATACATCCGGGCAATAAGCGTAACCGAAATAGATCATCCTGTACTTGCCGTCGAAATCGGCCCAGTGGACGGCTTCGCCCTTCGCGTTCACCAGCTCGAACGGGCCGCCGATAGCAGCTCCGGCGAGTGGAGGCTGGGCTTGCGTTTCGGCAGTCGGCGCGTCGCAGGCGGAAAGCAGGGCAAGCGCGGCGAGGGTTGAGGAAACGGCTTTGATCATGGCATGGCGGTTCATGCTCTGCTAACGCTGCCGCGGCAAGTGGCAGAAGGCAGAGTAGCGAAAGACACAGGGGAATTTGACATGTTTTCTTGGCGCAAACCGGCAATCGCGGCGTTGGCGGGCATCACGCTTGCCCCATCGGCCCTTGCCATATGCGCGTTGGCAATGGCCGCGCCCGCCGCGGCCCAATTCTACTCCGACGGCTACCGTTTCCTCGAGGCAGTCAAGAAGAAGGACGGCGAAACAGCGACCGGCCTGCTGGACGAGCCGGGATCGACAGTCGTCAATTCGCGCGACCTGACCACCGGTGAAACCGGACTGCATCTCACGATCGCACAGCGCGACCTCCTGTGGACCCAATTCCTGCTGCAGCGGAAAGCCAATCCCAACATCAAGGACAATAAGGGGATGACTCCGCTGATGCTCGCCGTCCAGCTCGGCTTTCTCGACGGAGTCGAGACACTGGTGAATAAAGGCGCGCAGGTCGATGTCGCCAACCGTGCCGGCGAAACTCCACTGATAACGGCGGTGCATCGCCGCGATACCGAACTGATGCGCATATTGCTGGAAGCGGGCGCAGACCCGGACCAGACGGACAATTCCGGCCGCTCCGCGCGTGACTATGCCTCGCTGCCGGGCGTCGGTTCGGTCGTGTTGGGCGAAATCGAACGCAGCGCGAAGAGCGCCGAAGAGCGCGCCGCGTCGCGCTCCTACGGTCCGTCTCTCTAGCGCTATGGCGCTCGCGGCCGACCTTACGCTCGACGAGTTACGCCTGCGGCTCGCGCCGCAAGTTGCCGAAGCCGCGATTTTCGATGGCTGGAGCGAAAAGGCTGTCGAATTCGCGGCGGAAAGGGCGGGCGTCGAACCGTCGGTTGCGCGCCTCGCTTTTGCCGATGGGCCGATGGCCATGATTGGAGCCTTTGTCGCCAGTATCGACGCGAAAATGGACGCGGAGTTTTCGGTCGAGACAATATCTATCATGCCGATACGAGAGCGGATCCGTACGCTGGTGGTGTTTCGCCTCGAAGCGATGGCAGGCAAGGAGGAGGCCATACGCCGCGCGCTCGCGATCGAGACGATGCCGCATAATATCGCAAAGGCTCTCGGATTCGGCTGGGCGAGCGCAGATAAGATGTGGCGGCTCGCTGGCGATACCGCGACCGACTACAATCACTATACAAAACGCCTGATCCTTGGCGGAATCTATGCCGCGACGCTGGCCGTTTGGGCCAACGATGCGAGCAAGGATAAGCGCGAGACGCGCGAATTCCTCGACCGGCGGATCGAAGGTGTGATGAAGTTCGAGAAGGCCAAGGCACGGCTGCTGCGTGAACGCGAAGGCTTCTCGATGACGCGCTTCCTAGGGCGACTGCGCTATCCGGCCCGCTGAATCCTTAATGATAGTCAGTTGCAATTAGCCGGCCCATCTGGCACCCGCGCCGGTATGACGCTCGACACTCTCTCACGGGGTACGGCTGCCCGAATCATTTCGGTAGACTGGGCCGCGCTCGCTCCTGACGAAGCCAAACGCCTGCGCGCGCTGGGCATCGACGAAGGCGCCATAGTGCAAATCGCCCATCGCGGCGTTTTTGCTGGCAGCGATCCGATCGCGCTGACGGTCGGGCGAATGACGGTCGCCCTGCGCCGCGCCCATGCGAAGGCGATGGAGGTCGAACTTCAGCCATGACGAGGCTTCGTACCGCCGCGCTGGTCGGCAATCCGAATTCGGGTAAGAGCGCGCTGTTCAACGTACTGACCGGCGCGCGGCAGAAGATTGCCAACTATCCAGGCGTGACAGTGGAGCGCCGCGCGGGCCGTTTTACCTTGCCGAGCGGCGAACCGGTCGAATTGGTCGATCTGCCAGGCAGCTATTCCTTCGATGCGGCGAGCCCCGATGAGGAAGTCACCCGCCAGGTCGTCCACGGTGAATTCCCCGGCGAGGCTCAACCCGAAGTGCTGGTCGTGGTGCTCGATGCCTCCAATCTCGAGCAGCACCTCGTCTTCGCTCAGGAAGTGATTGAGCTGGGTCGCCCGACGGTGATCGCGCTGAACATGGTCGATCTGGCTGAACGCGACGGGTTGGTGATCGATCCTGCAGCCCTGGAGCAGGCGTTGGGCGTGCCGGTCATTTCTACAGTGGCGGTGCGTCGCCGCGGCGTCGAGGCATTGCGCGATGCGATTGCCAATGCCGAACTGCGCGCCGCGGGCGACCACGAGCATCCCCGCCCGCATATAACCTTGCCCGAGCGGCGGCTGGCGGCGCGCAATATCGCCAAGGGCGCGATCCTTGCCGAAAGCTCACGTCACCGGCTGCATGCCGGGCTCGACAAATTGCTGCTCAATCCCTGGGCCGGACCGGTAATCCTGCTGGGGCTGCTCTTCGTCATATTCCAGGCTGTATTCGCCTGGGCGACGCCATTCGCAGATGCGCTCGATGGAGGCATCGGCGCGCTGATCGACCTCGCCAATAGCTATTTGCCGGCGGGATTCTTGCGCGACCTGCTGACCGAAGGCGTACTGACCGGCGTCGGATCGGTGGTGGTGTTCCTGCCGCAGATTGTGATCCTGTTCGCCTTCATCCTCGTGATGGAGCAATCGGGCTACATGGCCCGCGCGGCGTTCATCATGGACCGGCTCATGGCCTATGTCGGCCTCTCGGGTCGCAGCTTCATCCCGCTCTTGTCCAGCTTCGCCTGTGCCATTCCGGGCATTATGGCGACGCGCAGCATTTCCGATCCGAAGGACCGGCTGACCACGATCCTCATCGCACCACTGATGACCTGTTCGGCGCGCCTGCCGGTCTATGCGGTGATCATCGCCGCCTTCATTCCTGCGACGACGATCGGCCCGGGAATAGGGCTGCAAGGCTTGGTGATGTTCGCTCTCTATGTGGCCGGGATCGGCGGCGCGATGGTGGTCGCGCTGGTCCTTCGCAGCACCGTGACCAAGGGTGGAGCCAGCGGCTTCATCATGGAACTGCCCAAATATCAGTGGCCGCCGGTGCGTGACCTCCTGATCGGCCTGTGGCAGCGGGCCTGGGTCTTCCTTCGCCGCGCCGGCACGATCATCTTCATGGCGACGATCATCCTGTGGCTGCTGCTCAGCTTCCCCAAAGCCGCTCCGGGCGAGAGCCAGGTCGATGCTTCGGTGGCCGGCCACATCGCCGACGGGCTGGAAGTTGTTGTTCGCCCGATCGGCTTCAATCACGAGATCGCTCTCGCGCTAATTCCCGCCATGGCCGCGCGCGAGGTCGCCGTCTCGGCGCTGGCGACGACCTATGCGGTCGACGCGGATGACGACGAGGAGGCTGCCGAGGGGCTGATCCCCAAGCTGCAGGCAGGCTGGAGCCTGCCGACAGCGCTGGCCTTCCTCGCCTGGTTCGTCTTCGCGCCGCAATGCCTGTCGACCATCGCGGTCGCGCGGCGGGAAACGAATGGGTGGAAATGGCCCATGTTCATGGTGGCCTACCTGTTCGGGCTCGCTTATGTGTTTGCCGGAATCACATATTGGAGCGCGGTGGCGCTCGGGCTTTAGCGAAGGATGATGAAATGGCCGGTTCCCTCAACAAAGTGATGCTGATCGGGAATCTGGGTGCCGATCCGGAAATCCGCAGTTTCCAGAATGGCGGGCGCGTATGCAATCTGCGCGTAGCAACCAGCGAGCAATGGAAGGACAAGAATACCGGTGATCGGCAGGAGCGGACCGAGTGGCACAGCGTCGCGATCTTCTCCGAAGGTCTGATCAATGTCTGCGAGAAGTACTTGAAAAAGGGCAGCAAGGTCTTCGTCGAAGGCCAGCTGCAGACCCGCAAGTGGCAGGACCAGTCCGGCAATGACCGCTATTCGACCGAAGTTGTGTTGCGCGGTTTTAACGGTACGTTGACCATGCTCGACGGCCCGGGTGGCGGGCAAGGCGGTGGCGGAGGCCAGCGCGGCGGTCAGTCGGGCGATTGGAACCAGGGCGGAGGCGGATCGGGCGGCGGCGCGCCAGCAGCGGGCGGAGGCAGCAATTACGACGACCTCGACGACGAGATTCCGTTCTGACGGCTACAGCTTCAGGTTTTTAAGCGCGCCGAAAGGCCCCGCCTTGTTTTCGTCCAGCAGGCCGACCTTCGCGCGCGCTTCATCCGCGCCAGGACCGGTTGCATAAGGATCAATCGTCAGTGAGAGGCTCTCCGCCACTGCCTCGCCAATGTCGAAACGGTCGCTGAACGGCACCTCGTCGCAATCCACAGCTTCGAGCTCGACCTCTTCATCTGGCGTGCTTTCCGGCACGAAGCGGATCAGCAATTCTTCATCGATAGTTATCGGCAGATCGTCTTCGGTGACGGCGCAGCTTTGCACGATATCGGCCTGCATCCGCCCACGCGCGATTACATCCGCACCATCGGGTTCGAACTCGACCTTCGCTTCAAGCCGGTCGATTGCTACCAATCCGAACCGCTTGGTCAGCGCCTCGCGCTCCCCCTGATCGGCGGCGATGGCAAGCGGTGCGCCGGGCAGCTTGCCAGCATCCACCATGCGGGAAAACTCCGGCGCAGTTTCGCCGGGGGCGGGCATTACCAGAATTCTCCTTTTCGCACGTCCTTCGTGTCGGCTGCGCAGAGCCGCTGGTAGAGCTGCCCGAGACGCATCGCCAACATGCTCGGATCGGCGCCTTCGGTCAGCGTCACATTGCGTTTCACCGCGTCGGAGAGGCCGCTGCCGCTGCGATCGGCCAGACCCTCGCGATATGCACCTAAGCGGCCACCCAGCGTGCCCATCAATTTGACGACGTGCTTGCCGACAACAAGGTCGCCCACACCGCTTTCGCGCAATTGCCCGTCCATGTCCTTCACGAACAGCTCGGTCACCAGCGAGCTTTCCTCTTCCATTGCCGGTTTGCGTTCCATGCGCAGCAGCAGCAGCGAGAATGCTGCGGTCAGCATGTCGAACCGCCCAGCCTCACTGTCCTCCACGCCGAGCTGCGCATACCATATGGGATTGCGCGCTTCGCGTACCACCGTGTCCCAAAGCGGCCGCATTTCCTCCGCATCGCGACGACGGCGGATCAATGTGTTTAGCAAACTCATCGGTGTCTCGCCTGCCTCCCATTCAGCGGCTATTCAAAGCCGCAACCCCACGTCCAAGCGCCATTGCACCGCGGCGCGCCAATCCCTAAGGCTCGCACCATATATGCAACAGCTGCAATTCAGGCAAAGCCCGAAAGCGCTGCCTTAATGCCGGAGAGTTTAAAAATGCCGAAGTCGATGCGCCCGGGAATATTCGGTATAGCGGTGCTTGCCGGTGCGGTGGCGGCCCTGGGTGGATGCAGTTCGATCCGGGATCACCGCGGCTTCATCAGTGATCCAGTATTGACCGGTGCAATCCAGCCCGGCCTCGATAACCAAACCTCGGTCGAGCGCACTTTGGGCCACCCGACTTTTACCAGTCAGTTCGGCACACCCGTCTGGTATTACGTTTCGAGTACGACCAAGCAGGCCCCCTTCGGCCGGCCGCGGATCGAAACGCACAGCGTTCTGGCTGTGCATTTCGACGAGGCAGGCAATGTATCTTCGACCGAGCGGTCAGGTATGGAGCAGGTCGCGAGGATCGATCCGGACGGCGATGAAACTCCGACGCTGGGCCGCGAGCGCGGCTTCCTGGAGGATCTGTTCGGCAATATCGGGCAGGTCGGCGTGCCGGGGGCGGGTAGCGGCCAGTAGGACTGCATTGCTCGCTTGAACGAACGGGCGGTTCGACCCATATCGCGCCTCATGAGTTCACATTCGGATAGTCATGCCGGGCCGCGCTGGCACGGCACCACCATCATCGGCGTGCGCAAGAACGGCAAGACCGTGATCGCCGGCGATGGTCAGGTTTCGATGGGCGATACGGTGATGAAGCCCAACGCCCGCAAGGTGCGCCGGATCGGGCAGGGTGAAAAAGTGGTCGCGGGTTTTGCCGGCGCGACCGCCGATGCCTTCACCCTGTTCGACCGGCTTGAAAAGAAGCTGGAGGCGCATTCGGGGCAGTTGCTGCGCGCGGCGGTAGAGCTGGCCAAAGACTGGCGGACCGACAAGTATCTGCGCAATCTCGAAGCGCTGATGATCGTTGCCGATGCGGAAAATTTGCTCGTGCTGACCGGCAATGGCGACGTTCTCGAACCCGAGGCGAAGGACGATTGCACGATCGCGGCGATCGGATCCGGCGGGAACTATGCGCTCGCTGCTGCCCGCGCGCTCGAATCCTATGAAGAAGATGCGGAACGGATCGCGACCCGCGCCATGGAAGTCGCCGCCGATATCTGCGTCTACACCAATGACCGGGTGACGGTGGAAACCGTCTGACCCACAGGAACCAAATGATCGAATCCCTCACTCCCAAGGCGATCGTCGCCGCGTTAGACGAACACATTATCGGGCAAAAGGAAGCCAAGCGCGCGGTTGCCGTGGCGCTCAGGAACCGCTGGCGCCGCCAGCGCCTGTCGCCCGAACTGCGCGACGAGGTCACACCCAAGAACATCCTCATGATCGGCCCCACAGGTTGCGGCAAGACCGAGATCAGCCGCCGGCTGGCGAAGCTTGCCGGCGCGCCGTTCGTGAAGGTCGAGGCGACCAAGTTCACCGAAGTCGGCTATGTCGGCCGTGATGTCGAGCAGATCGGCCGCGATCTGGTGGAAGAGGCAATCCGGCTGGAGAAGGAGCGCCGCCGCGAAGCGGTGCGCGAGACCGCGTCCGAAGCGGCGATGGAACGGCTGCTGAACGCGCTGGTCGGCGAGAATGCGTCGGAGGCAACGCGCCAGTCGTTCCGCCAACGTGTCGTCCAGAACGCCATGAACGATGTCGAGGTCGAAATCGAAGTCGAGGACACGCCCACCATGGCCATGGACATTCCCGGGATGGGCGGGAATGTCGGCATGATCGACCTCTCCGAAATGATGGGCAAGGCCTTCGGCAAACAGCGCATGAAGCGGCGCAAACTCAAAGTGCCTGACGCGTGGGACAAGCTGGTAGACGAGGAGGCGGAAAGGCGCCTCGACCAGGACGATGTCGCCCGCGTCGCGCTCGCAAATGCTGAAACCAACGGAATCGTCTTCCTCGACGAGATCGACAAAATCGCCGTCAGCGATGTGCGCGGCGGCTCGGTCAGCCGCGAAGGGGTGCAACGCGATCTGCTGCCTTTGATCGAGGGGACCACCGTATCAACCAAGCATGGGCCGATGAAGACCGACCACGTGCTGTTTATCGCCAGCGGTGCGTTCCACCTCGCCAAGCCGGCGGACATGCTGCCCGAACTTCAGGGCCGCCTGCCGATCCGCGTCGAATTGCGCAGCCTGACCGAGGAGGATTTCGTCCGCATCCTGTCGGAAACGCGGGCCAATCTTGTCGAACAATATTGCCAGCTGATCGGCACCGAAGAGGTCACACTCGAATTCACTGAGGATGCCGTGGCCGAAGTCGCCAAGATCGCCGCCCAGGTGAACGAAGCGATCGAGAATATCGGCGCCCGCCGCTTGCAGACGGTGATGGAAAAGCTGCTGGAAGAGATCAGCTTCGAGGCCGAGGACCGCAAGGGCGAGACGGTGACCGTCGATGCCGCCTATGTGCGCGAGAAGCTCTCCGAGCTGGCCGGCAACAGCGATCTTTC
>DASWIR010000250.1:0-1878 GCA_036397575.1 Alteraurantiacibacter sp.
TTGTCGAAACGGACCAGCTTGGCGCGGTTGCCGGCGGCAAACTCGCTGAGGCCGCCCACCGCAATCATCGCGTCGAGGATGGTCATATTGGCCCGAAATGGGAGCGAGGCGGGCTTCTCGGTCGCGCCGACGATCCGCACCTGCTGGCTGAAGGTACCGGCGAACTGGTTTAGGATCACCGACACCAGCGGATCGTTGATATATTGCGAGAGCTGCAGGCGGATATCCTCGGCCAACATGGCCGGCGTCTTGCCCACCGCGGGCATATCGGTGACCAGCGGGGTGGTGATGCGCCCGTCGGGCCGCACCTGCACCTTGGCGCCGAGTTCCGGATTACGCCAGACATGGATCGTGAGCTCGTCGAGAGGGCCGATCACATATTCCTCGCTCGGCCCCTCTTGCAGCGCTACGAAGCTGGCAGGCGGCAATTCGCTGCCGCCACTGGCGCATCCAGCCAGCGCAAGCCCGGCCATGGGTATGGCGATGGCAAGTCGGGCTATTCGAAAACGAGACATCGATGCATCCTTCGCATTTCGGGACAGCCGCACTCACTCGCGTGGCAGCAGCGAGCGCGAAGCCTTCCGGATCCGCAAAGACCCTTGCCAGATAACGGTGAACAATGTGTTAGGATTTGGCTTGGAAATGGCCGATTTCCGGGGTTTTTGAGGGTGTGTCCCGTTTGGGGACGGCCTATGCGGAAACCCTTAAACCAGCATCTCGCGCGCCGGCGGATGGCCAAGGAACCGCTCAGGGCTGGCGGTTAGCCCATAGGCTCCCGCGCAGAACACAGCCACGAGATCTCCCGCATCGGCACGCGGCAAGAAGGCCTGATCGGCGAGACGATCGAGCGGAGTGCACAGGCAGCCGACCACATCGACTTCTTCTTCCGGCTCGGCATCGAAGCGGCTGGCGATGGCCACCGGGTAGTTGCGGCGCACTACCGTACCGAAATTGCCCGAAGCGGCGAGCTGGTGGTGCAGCCCGCCATCAGTGACCAGAAAAGTGCGTCCGTGGCTTTGCTTGCGATCGACGATACGGGTCAGGTAGACGCCCGCTTCGCCGACCAGATAGCGGCCCAGTTCCATTGCGAATTGCGTATCCTGCAGAGCGGATCCGAGAGACTGCATCCGCTGCGTCAGCGCCTCTCCTATGAGCGCTATGTCGAGCGGCTTGTCGGCAGGGAAGTAGGGAATGCCGAAGCCGCCGCCCAGGTTGAGCGCGGGGAGCGGTGCGCCGATTTCCTCGGCGAGCTGGGCCGCAAGGTCTAGCGTCAGCCCCTGCGTCTCGATCAGTGCCGCTGCGTCGAGCGACTGGCTACCGGCGAAGATATGCAGGCCCCGCCATTCCGCCCCGGCGCCGATGATCTCCTTCGCCAGGGCCGGTACACGCTCGGCATCGATGCCGAAGGGCTTGGCGCCGCCGCCCATCTTCATGCCCGAGCCGCGGATCTCGAAAGAGGGATTGACGCGGATCGCGAGGCGCGGCGTCTTGCCCAGGCGGTCCGATATTGCGAGGGCGCGGCGTGCTTCGTTCCCGGACTCCAGGTTGAGCGTTACGCCTGCGGCGATCGCGGTTTCCAGTTCGCTGTCGCGCTTGCCGGGGCCGGCGAAGGAGATGAGGTGGGAGGGGACCTCAAGTTGGGCAAACTCGCCCTTAGACGCTATGTCGAATCCGTCGACCAGACCTTCCATCAGTTCTAGGATTGGCTTGTAAGGGTTTGCTTTTATGGCGTAATGTAGGTGGAGGCGGGGTGGGAAGGCTTTGCGGAGGGCGGCGACTTTGTTTTTGATGATTTCGGCGCTGTAGACGAAGAGGGGGGTGTCTCCGGCCTCCTCCACGAGTTCGCTGGCCTTGCGGCCGGAGATCGCGAGTTCGCCA
>DASWIR010000251.1:0-5152 GCA_036397575.1 Alteraurantiacibacter sp.
TGCAATGCCGATAATGCCCAGCGGCAGCTGGTTCAGCCGGTCGGCGTAGTTCATGTAGGAAACCGCGCCGCTTTCCAGCTGGTTGAGGAAGTAGAGCTGGACCAGCGTGTTGATCTGGTAGGCGCCGCCGCCGATCGCCGCGGGCAGGGCAATGATCCCCAGCCGCTTCACCTCGGGCGTCAGCCGCGGGCGCCGGAGGCGCGGGCGGAAGCCTTCGACGCGCACCCAGATGAACAGCCAGGCCAGTTGCATCACGCCGGCCCCGGTTACCGCCCAGGCGATGACATAGGCGACCTCTTCGATCGTCGCGCCCGTCGCCATCCAACGCTCGCCTGCGAGCAGGGCGGCGATCAGCACCAGATTGAGGATGATCGGGAAGCTCGCGCCGGGTGCGAAGCGTGAAACCGAATTGAGCATCCCGGTGAACAGCGTCACCAGGCTCACCAGCACGATATAGGGGAACATGATCCGCGCGAAATCGACCCCAAGGGCGAAATTGCTCGGATCGACCGGCTTTTCGGCCAGCAGCCAGATCACGCCGGGCATGGCGATTTCGAACAAGGCCGCCAGTGCGATCAGCACCGGCAGGAGGACCGAGAGCACTTCGTTGCTGAACGATCGCGCCGATTCGAGCCCGTCGTCCCCGTGAAGCCGCTTGGAGAACATCGGCACGAAGGCAGCCGAAAATGCGCCCTCGGCGAACAGGCGCCGAAAGACGTTGGGGATAATGAAGGCCTGGAACCAGGCGTCGGTGACGGCATTGGCACCGAGGACGCGCGAGAAGATCATCTCGCGCGCCATTCCGGCGATGCGGCTGACCAGGGTCAGCCCGCCGATCGTGCCGACGTTCCTGATGAGGCTCATCTAGGCGGCCTCACCGGTCGGAATCAGGCTTCGCCGGCCGGGGGCGTGTCCGAGGCGGGAGCTTCGCCGGCCGTCTCGCGCTGCTGCGCGGCGAGCTGCTGCATGTAGAGCCCGTTGAAGTCGATCGGATCGAGTACCAGCGGGGCGAAGCCCGCATCGCGCACCGCATCGGCGATCACACGGCGAGCGAAGGGGAACAGCAGGCGCGGCGCTTCGGCATAGATGAAGGCGTGGCGCTGCTCTTCGGTGACATTGCGCATGCCCACGACGCCGCAATAAGCCAGCTCGACGATATAGGCGGAACCTTCCTTCGCCTTGGCATTGCAGGAAATTTTCAATTCCACTTCCTGCACATCCTCGCTGATCTTGCGCGCGCCTATATTGAACTGCACGTCGAGCTCGGGCTGTTCGCGCCACTGGAAGCTTTCCGGCGCTTTCGGGTTCTCGACCGACAGATCCTTCACATATTGCGAGATCAGGCCGGCAACCGGCTGGTTGTCCGCGCCATTGCCGGCGGGATCGGGATTGAGGTTGGTGAGGACGTCGCCTTCTTCGGCCATGGTCGGAAACTTTCGATATTCTGGTGAACGGGAATGGCGGGCCGCCTAGCACCGCCGAGGTCCGCCTGCAACGGGGCTGGCCGAGGCGGCGTTCGGCAATTATCGTGCGGGAAAAGCGCGCGTCCAGCCGTTGTTCATTTGTATTTCGTACCTATCTGAGGCAGTGTCCACCCTTGGAACGCGCATCCGCCGGTGGAAATGCGAAATCTGAAAGACAAGCGGACGACAAGATTGTGATTTTCGAAATCGTCATCCTCGCCATGATCGCGGCCTTTCTGGGCCTGCGGCTCTATTCGGTGCTCGGGCGCCGGGCGGAGCACGAGGAAGAACCGATCCCGACCCGCTTCGACCAGCCCGAGCCGCGCAAGGAACGCGCACCCCAGATTGTGCCGCGCCAGGCGGCGCCCGCTTTCGAAGCGGGCAGCGTGCCGCCGGTGATCGAACGGGGCCTGCAAGAAATCGCCGCGCGCGACCGGAATTTCGACCTCAGTGCCTTCATGAAGGGGGCGGAAGCTGCCTATGGCATGATCCTGGAGGCCTATTGGCGCGGCGACCGCGAAGAGCTCAGGCAGCTGTGCGACGAAGACGTCTATGGCAGCTTTGCCGGCGCGATCGACGCGCGCGAAGCTGCGGGCGAAACGCTCGACAACCGCTTGGTGCGGATCGAGGATTCGGTTGTCCATTCGGCCATGCTTGTCGGCAATGAGGCGCATATCACGGTGCGTTTCGCCGCCGATATCGCCAGCGTCACGCGCGACAAGGACGGCAATGTGATTGCCGGCTCGCTCGATGATGCGATCCAGAGCGTCGATATCTGGACATTCTCGCGCGACCTCAATTCCGGTGGGCCGGACTGGGTGCTCGAGGAAACCGACGCCGGCTGATTCATGAAGATTGCGGGGGGAATGCGCGGCTGGGCTTTCTGTGCCGCACTCGCCCTGCTGGCCGCTTGCGGCCGTATCGTCCCGCCCGCCGAGCCTCCGCCAACCCCGATTAACGCTCTGGCCGCAGGCCTCACGGCAGGCCCGCCTGTCAGCGCGCTGCGTATCGGCCAGGCCGATGCCGCGGCAGCGCTTGCTTCGTTCGGTGAGAGCTGTTCGGCCCTGCTTTCCCGCGACGATGCCAGCGGCCTGACCGGCCCCGCCGATTGGGCGGAGCCGTGCCGTGCGGCATCCGGCTGGCCCTCCGACCGGGCCCAGGCCTTTTTCGCCAGCCATTTCGGCACTGTGCGCGTCGGGAGCGGCGAAGCCTTCGCCACCGGCTATTTCGAACCGGAAATCGCCGGATCGCGCACGCCTCGGCCCGGCTATGAAGTGCCGGTCTATGCCATGCCCGACGATCTGGTGCGCGCATGGCCGGAAGAGACGCCGGCGGACCAGCGCACCGGCCGTCCGCCTCTCGGCCGCTACGATGCGAATGGCGATTTCGTGCAATATTACGAACGCGCCGAGATCGAGAATGGGGCGCTGGCGGGCCGCGGGCTGGAAATCGCCTGGGCCGCCGATCCGATCGAATTCTTCTTCCTCCAGATCCAGGGCTCGGGCCTGCTGCGCCTGCCCGACGGCTCGCTGATGCGGATCGGCTATGCCGGGCAGAACGGGCGCGAATATGTCGCGGTCGGGCGCGTGATGCGCGAGCGCGGCCTGCTGGGTGACGGGCCGGGCCAATATCCCGGCTCGATGCAGGGCATCATGCAATATCTGCGCGAACACCCGGCCGAAGGCAGCGAGATGATGCGCATCAACAAGAGCTGGATATTCTTTCGCGAGCTGACCGGTGACGGACCGCTCGGCGCGCTCAGCGTTCCGGTGCGGCGCGAAAGCTCGGTCGCGGCGGACCCCAATTTCGTGCCTCTGGGCGCACCGGTCTGGCTCGACCTCGACCGGGAGGAGGCCGACGGCATGTGGATCGCGCAGGATACGGGCGGCGCGATCAAGGGTGCCAACCGCTTCGATACGTTCTGGGGCGCAGGCGCGGATTCGCGCGTGATCGCGGGCGGAATGACCGGACGCGGACAGGCGCTGCTGTTCCTGCCGAAAGGTGCGCTCGCCCGCCTCGGCGTCGAGTGATGCGCTCGCCGCGCGGGCTGACCGAGGACGAGAAAGCCGCCTGGGCAAGGCTCGCCGGGACGGTGCGCCCTCTAAATCCTCCCCAGCCTGTCCCCGCGAAAGCGGGGAGGGAGGGGGACCATCCGAAGGATGGTGGAGGGGCACAGCCGGAGAATCCGCAACGCCCGGTAAATCGTACCCGCCCGGATCTACCCCTCCACCACGCTTCGCGTGATCCCCTTCCCCCGATGGGGGAGGACAGGGCCGGTCTCGATTCCTCGTGGGAGCGCAAATTGCGCGGCGCGAAAATGGAGCCCGACTTTACGCTCGACCTGCACGGCCTCTCGCTCGATGCGGCGCATCGGCGGCTCGATCACGGCCTTACGCAGGCGAAGGCTATGGGCGCGCGGCTGGTGCTGGTGGTGACCGGCAAGCCGCGCCCGGTCGATCCTGCCGACCGCGGAGAGCGGCGCGGCGCTATCCGTGCCAAAATCCTCGACTGGCTCGCGGCCGGGCCGCATGGGCCGGACATTGCCGCTGTGAGAAACGCCCACCGCCGCCATGGCGGCGAGGGGGCGCTGTACCTGGTATTGAAGCGGCGGCACTAGGCGCCCGCCTGTGATTGTGCGTCCCTGCGCAGGCAGGGACCTCATGCTGCCAAGCGGCATTTTGGCTGGATAAGGCCCCAGCCTGCCCGAAGGGCAGTTTATCCTGAGCGGCTGGCTTGCCAGCCAGCCGAAGGGCTGGGGCTCACGCGCAAAGGCGAAAGCCTCACGCCGCCTGCACGATTTCCTCGGGCACTCCGGTGCGAATCAGGTAATCGAACGCGCTGAGCGCCGCCTTCGAACCTTCGCCCATCGCAATCACGATCTGCTTGTAAGGCACCGTGGTCACGTCGCCCGCGGCGAAAATGCCCGGGAGATTGGTCGCGGCCTTGTGGTCGATCTCGATCTCGCCGAATTTCGACAGCGCGATTCCGCTGTCCTTCAGCCACTCGGTATTGGGCACGAGTCCGATCTGCACGAATACGCCCTCCAGCTCGACGCGGTGCTCCTCGCCGCTCGCCCGGTCCTTGTAGATCAGGCCGTCCACCCGTTCGCCATTGCCGGTGATTTCGGAGGTCTGCGCATTGAGATGGATGTCGACATTGGGCAGCATGCGCAGCCTGTCCTGCAGCACCTCGTCCGCTCGAAGCCGCGTATCGAATTCGATCAGCGTGACGTGGCCGACAATATTGGCAAGGTCGATCGCTGCCTCGACGCCCGAATTGCCGCCGCCGATCACTGCCACACGCTTGCCCTTGAACAGCGGCCCGTCGCAATGCGGGCAATAGGCGACGCCGCGATTGCGGTATTCGAACTCGCCCGGCACGCCGAGATTGCGCCAGCGCGCGCCGGTGGCGAGCACCAGCGCGCGGGTCTTCAGCACCGCGCCGTTCTTCAGCACCACCTGGTGATAGCCGCCCGGCTCGCTCGCCGGGACCAGCTTCTCCGCTGCGGCAAGGTTCATCACGTCGATATCGTATTCGCCGACATGCGCCTCGAGCTGCGCGGCAAGCTTCGGCCCTTCGGTATAGGGCACGGAAATGAAGTTCTCGATTCCCATCGTGTCGAGCACCTGCCCGCCGAAACGCTCGGCGGCGATGCCGGTGGAGAAGCCCTTGCGCGCGGTGTAGATCGC
>DASWIR010000252.1:0-3126 GCA_036397575.1 Alteraurantiacibacter sp.
CGCAGCGCGCTTCTGTTCGGGCCGGAGCGCTCGGGGCTGGAGACCGAAGACGTGGCCCTCGCCCGCACCATCGTCACCGTGCCGGTGAACCCGGATTTCGGCTCGCTCAACCTGGCGCAGGCGGTGATCCTCGTTGCCTATGAATGGTCGAAGCATCGCGAACTGGCGGTTCCCACGCGCGAGGAGGAGAAGCTTCCCCCCGCCCCGCAGGAGGAGCTGGAGGGGCTGATCGCCCATTTCGAGCAGCTGCTGGAGCCGCGCGGCTATTTCCTCCCGCCGGCCCGGACCGGCGCGACCCGGCGCACATTGCGCACGGTGCTGACCAAGCCGGGCTGGAACCACCTGGAAGTCCGCACGCTGCGCGGCGTGCTCTCGGCGCTCGGCAGGCTGCCGAGAAAAGGTTGATTTCCGCGCAATCGCTGCTATCTGCGCCGCTCGCGATTGGTCCCGCATCCCGGTGAAGCGGTGGCCGCGCATGGCGACATAAGGTCATGCGGTGCGATGCCGGGTTGAAGCGCTGCCAGTGGGGCGGCGACAGCGAATTGAAGGATACGACTTATGTCGAAGCGCAAGAGCGCCAAGTACAAACTCGACCGCCGGATGGGCGAGAACATCTGGGGCCGTCCGAATTCTCCCGTCAACCGCCGCTCCTACGGGCCGGGCCAGCATGGCCAGCGCCGCAAGAGCAAGGTCAGCGATTTCGGCCTGCAGCTGCGCGCCAAGCAGAAGCTCAAGGGCTATTATGGCGACGTGACGGAAAAGCAGTTCCGCAGCACCTATGACGAGGCCGCCCGGATGAAGGGCGACACCGGGCAGAACCTGATCGGCTTGCTCGAGCAGCGCCTCGACATGGTGGTCTACCGCGCCAAATTCGCGCCGACGATCTTCGCCGCGCGCCAGATAGTCAGCCATGGCCACGTCCGCGTAAACGGCAAAAAATGCAACATCGCCTCGCGCAGGGTGAGGCTGGGTGACGTTATTTCGCTGGGTGAAAAGGCCCAGCAGATGGCGCTGGTGGCTGAGGCGCAGAGCCTGCCTGAGCGCGACATTCCCGACTATGTCACGCCCGATGGCACGGACAAGGTAGCCTTCACCCGCGTGCCTACGCTGGACGAAGTTCCCTATCCGGTGACGATGGAACCCAACCTCGTCGTCGAGTTCTATTCGCGCTGATCAATCGGACAGTTGCGACACAAGAGGGCGGTCCTTCGGGCCGCCCTTTTCGTTCAGGGGGTGTATCCGCGACGGAAATCGGCCGCGAAAGCGGCAAACCGCCCTTCCCCGATCGCGTCGCGCATTGCCTGCATCAGCTGCTGGTAGAAGGTGAGATTGTGCTCGGTCAGCAGCATCGCGCCGAGAATTTCGCCCGACTTCACTAAATGGTGGAGATAAGCCCTGGAGTATGAGGTGCAGGCGGAACAGGTGCAGCGCTCGTCGAGCGGCTCCGCGTCCTCAGCGAACCGCGCATTGCGCAAGTTCCTGGGGCCCGTCCAGGTGAATGCCTGCCCGTTACGGCCCGAGCGGGTCGGCAGCACGCAATCGAACATGTCGATTCCGCGTTCGACCGCGCCGACGAGGTCGTCGGGCTTGCCGACGCCCATCAGATAGCGCGGGCGATCCCTGGGCAACATGGCCGGCGCGAAATCGAGTGTGGCGAACATCGCTTCCTGCCCCTCGCCAACGGCCAGCCCGCCAACCGCGTAGCCGTCGAAGCCGATATCGGTCAGCGCCTCGGAACTCGCGCGCCGCAAATCGTCGTCGAGCCCGCCCTGTTGAATGCCGAACAGCGCCGACCCGGCAGCATGTTCACCGCCGGCATCGAATGCGTCTCGGCTGCGTTTTGCCCAGCGCATCGACAGCTCCATCGAGGCGGCGATTTCGTCGCGCGGCCGGTCGAGCCGTGGGCATTCGTCGAAGGCCATCACGATATCGGAACCCAGCAGGCGCTGGATCTCCATCGACCGCTCGGGCGTAAGCATGTGCTTCGATCCGTCGAGATGGCTGCGAAACTCGACGCCTTCTTCGGTCAGCTTCCGCAAGTCGGAAAGGCTCATCACCTGATAGCCGCCGCTGTCGGTCAGGATCGGGCGCTGCCAATTCATGAAGCGATGGAGCCCGCCCAGCTTCGCCACCCGCTCTGCGCCAGGACGCAGCATGAGATGATAGGTATTGCCGAGAATGATGTCGGCGCCGGTTCTGCGCACGTCTTCCGGCTTCATCGCCTTGACGCTGGCTGCTGTCCCTACCGGCATGAAGGCGGGCGTACGGATTTCCCCGCGCCGCATGCGGATGGTCCCGCTGCGCGCCTTTCCATCACTCGCAGCGATATCGAAGGAGAACCGGTCCAAGCGTCAGAACCCGTAGACCAGGGTGAAGCGCGTGAGCGTGTCGGTGGAGACCGATCCTGTCGGCGGGTTGCTGTCATATTCGAGCGTATAGGAGAGCCGCGTGGTCAGCGCGTCGCTGATTTTCGCCTCCATCCCGGTGACGAGATTGAGGCTGGTATTGGCGGAATCGATAATTGCTGTCGCGCTGCCGCCCGCGTCGGCGACCATATTGGTATCCTGCGTCAGCGAGATCCGATCGGTAATAGCCCAGTCGAAATCCATGCCGATCAGCGCGGCCAGTTTGCTCTCGATTCTGCCGTCTACAAAGTCGGTTTGCCGCCATGCCGGGCCGGCCTTGACGGAAAGCTGGAGGTCGGACTTGTCGATCACGCGATAGCCAAGCCCGCCCGACGCCGAATAGCGCGAGGAAAAGCCCTGGAACCGGTCGCTTTCGTACTGCGCCAATCCATAGGCGAACAGCTGCGGGGTGATCTGGAAGCGCGGTTCGTAGTTGAGCATGTATTGCTCGCGCGAAGTAACGCCGTTGCTGCGCTGGTAATCGCTCGAGGCTTTAATCCGGTGGCTCCAGTCGATACCTTCCCGCGTAAGCGCAAGCGCCAGGGAGACCCCGACATTGCTGCTGTTGCCCGAGGACTGGAATGCGCCGATCTGGCCCTTTCCGGACCACCGTTCGAACATGCCGGCGGATAGGATCTCCGTTTGCCTGGCTTCGGCGTCCTTCGCCGCGAGTTCCTGCTGGCGCTTGTCGAATGCTTCCTGAATCGCATCGAGTTCATCC
>DASWIR010000253.1:0-3430 GCA_036397575.1 Alteraurantiacibacter sp.
GCCTCACGCTGTACGACCTTGGTCCACAGCAGTTTCTGGAAGATCGCCGGATGCGGTGCATTGGCGATCACGGCCCGCGTGACACGGCCGGATTGCTGACCCATCGCGGCGATCATCCAGGCGATCACGCCGCCCCAGTCATGGCCGAGAATCGTGAATTGCCCGATGTTCAGCGCGTCGGCGAGCTGGAAGATATCGCCCACCAGCCTGTCGGCGCGATAGGCCTCGACCTCTTGCGGCTTCGACGAAGCGCCAAAGCCGCGCTGGTCTGGCGCGATGCAGCGGAACCGGTCTTCCAGATGGGCGATCTGGTGCCGCCAGGAACGGTGGTTTTCAGGAAAGCCGTGCAGGAAAATCAGCGCGGGCGCGTCGGCGGGTCCGCTTTCGGCATAGGCAAGCTCGATGCCGGAAGGCAGGGCCACTTTCTGCATGGGAGCGTTTCTAGCAGCGGTTCGCGGTCAGGGGTAGCTGACTGTTTTGGGCTTGTCTGGAAGAGGGATGAATTCCTCCTCATCGCCTGGAACCTTGGAGAACTTGCCTGCCTTCCAGTCTTCCTTTGCCTGCTCGATCCTGTCGCGCGAACTGGATACGAAATTCCAGAAGACGTGACGCTTTGAGGAGAATGCTTCGCCGCCCAGCAGCATCACCCGGCAGCCTTCGGTCGTGCGCAGGGTCATCGGCTCGCCGGGCTTGAGTACGGCCAGTTGGTAGAGCGGGAGCATGCTACCGTCGATCATCGCATCGCCGCCGACAAGCATCACTGCGCGTTCCTCGGCGCGCGCATCGATCGGGAGCGAGGCGCCGGCATCCAGCACGATCTCGGCATAGATCGTTTCGGAATGGCAGGTGGTCGGCGCCTCGCGGCCCCACAGGCTGCCCATGATCACTCGCGCGCGGATCCCATCCCCCTCCAGCTGCGGCAGGTCGTTGCGGCTTTCGAAGGCTGGATCGATCTCTTCGCGTCCATCGGGCAGAGCCAGCCAGGTCTGCATTCCGTAGAGCCGCGGTCCTTTTTCGCGTTCCTCCGCCGGGCTGCGCTCGGAATGGACGATACCGCTGCCGGCAGTCATCAGGTTGACCTGGCCGGGACGGATCGTGGCGAAGCTGCCGAGCGAATCGCGGTGGTCGATCGCGCCTTCGAACAGCCAGGTCACAGTGGCGAGGTTGATATGCGGGTGCGGGCGCACGTCCATGCCCGCACCGATGTCGAGCTGCGCCGGTCCGAACTGGTCGACGAAAATGAACGGGCCGACCATCGTCCGCGATTTGGCCGGGAGCACGCGTCGCACTTCGAACTGACCGAGGTCGTGGGTGACGGGGGCAATGGTTTCGATCACATTCATGCGGTTTCTCCTGGGGCGAGGGCACGGATGGCCAGGGCGTGAACCCGCTCACCGGGAATGTCGCCCAGCGCGCTGTTGACCATGCGCTGTCGTTCAAGCCGCGACTTTCCGGTGAAGGCGGCGCTTTCGATCACTACGGTGAAATGCGATTCTCCGCTGCCGTCGTCGCCGGCATGGCCGTGATGCGTCGCGCTGTCGTTGATGACCTCGAGCCGCGCCGGGTCGAGCGCTGCCCGCAACATGGATTCGATTTCTTGTGCGACCGGTCCGGCCATCTGCAACTCCAGGGGTTTTCTAATCGGCCAACTGCCCCCATCCTAATGGTCATGAGGCATGGCAGGTTCCACGGACGATTTGACGCAGGTGCGCGCCAATGTGAAGCCCCCGGTTGCATGGAGGCGGGCGAATTTCGTGCGCCGGGGCCGCGCGGCCATGGTTTCGACGGACCGGGCGAATGGCGCTGGCTGTGCCTTGGCCATGTCCGCGAGTTCAATTCCGAATATGACTGGTTCGAAGGGATGAGCGCGGAGGAGATCCGCGAAGCGCAGTCGCCGATTTCCGGCTGGCGGACCGAGGCGCGCGCCTTCCGAGCCGATGCCGGAGTGGACGGCGTGCCGCGCTGGGCGGACTTCGACGACCCGCTCGACGCGATCGGCGCCCGGATGTCCGAGATCAGGGCACGCGCCGAACGGCAAGCGCGCGGGCGGCAGGATTTTACCCGCTTCACCCCGCGCGAGCGCGAAGCGCTGGGCGTGATGGGGTTGGGGAATCAGGCCGACCGCTCGCAGCTGCGCCGGCGATATTCGGAGCTGGTCCGCAAGTATCACCCCGACCGCAATGGCGGGGACCGCAGCCATGAATCGCGCCTGCAGCAGGTCGTCGAGGCCTATCAGCTGTTGCGCGGAGCCGCAGCCTTCGCCTGAAGCGCCGCTCAGAAGCTTCGCTGTTCGAGCCGGTTCAGCCGGTCCTTCGAGGCGCGCAGGAAAATCTCGTGATCTTTCTTCATCTGCCCGCGGCCGACCAGTTGATCGCCGGATTCGACTGCTTCGCGCCATAGCTCGATGTCGTCCTCGTTGAGTTCGGCCGCGCCGTAGGCCCACAGGAAGCGGCTTTGCAGCGCCTCGGCGCTCTGGGGATTGGCCTCCGCGAGATCGCGGAATAGGGCCAGCGTTTCGCGCGCCAGTTCGGCGCTTCCTTCCCAGTCTTTCAGCACCCAGCGGAAGACGACCTCCGCCTGCATGTCCTGCGCCAGCCGGCGCGTAAGATAGGTGTTGCCGGGCTCTTCGACATACATGGCACGGCCGACGTCCAGAAGGTAGGGCAGGGCCTTGCGCGCCGCCACAACCTCTCCGGAATTCACGCCCGCATCGACTGCTCCGCGCAGCGCGCGGGCAAGATGGAGCCGTTCGGTGCGATCCTGCGGAACCGACTGTTGCGGCCCGCCGATTTCGGCGGCAAGCCCGGCATAGGCGGTCAATGCGTTGTCATGAGCCCGGTCCCGGGCATAGGCTTCGCCGAGCGACAGGATCATTTCGCGCCGGCCATTGACCACCATCGGATCGGGCGGATCGCTCATCGCCGCCGCCCGGTCGACCAGTTCGATCGCCTTGCGGTAATTTACGGCCTCAACGTGATGATCGCCGGCAAGGCCCGCCCGGTCGCCCATTTCGAACAGCTGCCCGGCTTCGGACAGCAACGCTTCCGAATTATTCTCCTGCGCTGCGGCTCCAGATGCGGCGACAAGCAGTGCCATTGCGGCGCCTGCCGCGCGCATGGTTGGAAAAATCATTTCGTTGTTCCCCCTCTCCCAGACGGGCGCGAGACCACCGCCATTGTTCCGGCTCGGAGGAGGATTGTGACCCCCTCTCGGGCCGTATCGCGTCTCAGATTTCGTATTCGATCTGCCAGCCCGGCTCCTCATGGGCAGGTTGGGAATGGCCCGGCTGGCGAGCGACCATCTCGCCATAGAGCTGCTTGACGGTTCCGCTCCCGGTGCGTTCGCACAGCGCCGGGACCAGGGCATGGACGAGGCAGGCGATTCCGCCGCGCAGCATCGCCACGCCAAAGCGCCATGCAACGCCGAAATG
>DASWIR010000254.1:0-1706 GCA_036397575.1 Alteraurantiacibacter sp.
CATTTCGGCGCCCGGCCCGAGGCGGACCTTAAGGCGTTGGTGTCGGAGCGGGTGGGTTAGTTCAGAGTTTCATGCCGAGCCAGATGACGGCTTCGGTCGAAGCGGAAACTATTGGATCGAGGATTTGCTGCCAAATTCCTCCAGGAGGAAGATGAGCCGCCGATCGATCATGGTGCGTCTGTTCATCGAGAATAATGGCACGGATCACAGAAACGGCGGCGGCATCTGTGGAAGCGAGAGCATTTGCCTGATCTTCAAGATGCCTCAAAACCACGCGTTCGACGGCGACAGTCGTGGCGGCAATCGCTTGCCGGCCCGCTAAGCCTGTAAGTGCGCCTAAAGCCAGTCCGCCGATACCGCACAGCCAATAGCTCTTGCAGCGAGCTCGATTGCGGCGGGTAAGTTCTGCCCCAAACTTCGATCGGTGCTGCTGCTCGTGGAGGATGAATTCATCGATTTCCGCCACCATCTCCGGGGCGCGCCAACGGGCGAACCACCGCTGCGCCTTGTAAATGCAAACCGCTCCGTGTTCTCCGGCGTGGTCAACCTTCAGGACTCGGTCGCCCAGCGATTCGCCATGCGATAATCGGGCGGTGAGTGGCATAGTCTAGTGGTCGTCCTCGCGCGCGATCTCGCGCCAGCCGATATCGCGGCGGCAGAAGCCGCTCGGGAAGTCGATCGCGTCGACCGCGCGATAGGCTGCGGTCTGCGCTTCGCGCACCGTTTTGCCCCGCGCCGTCACATTCAGCACGCGCCCGCCATTGGCGGCGAGCGTCCCGTCTTCGGCGATCTTCGTGCCCGCATGGAAGACTTTCGCGCCGCTTGCCTCGGCCGCCTCGATACCGGCGATCGGGCCGTCCCTCTGGGGAGTGCCGGGATAGCCTTTCGCCGCCATCACCACCGTCATCGCCGTGTCGGACGAGAATTTCGGCGGCGGCATCGCACCCAGCCGGTTTTCCGCGCAGGCCAGCATGTATTCGCCAAGGTCGCTTTCGAGCCGCATCATCAGCACCTGGCATTCCGGGTCGCCGAAACGGCAATTATATTCGACCAGCTTGGGACCTTCACCGGTCAGCATCAGCCCGGCATAGAGCACGCCGGAATAGGGCATGCCCATTTCCGCCAGCGTGCGTACGGTCGGGCCGATGATCTGCGCCATCACTTGGCCGCGCAGTACCGGGGTAAGGATCGGCGCAGGACTGTAGGCTCCCATGCCGCCCGTCTTGGGGCCCGTATCCCCTTCGCCCACGCGCTTGTGATCCTGCGCGCTGCCGAAGGCGAGAATGCTTGCGCCGTCGGTAAGCGCGAAGAAGCTCACCTCCTCGCCTTCCATGAATTCCTCGATCACCACTTCGGCCCCTGCACCGCCGAAGCGCCCGCCGAACATATCTTTCAGCGCGGCTTCGGCCTCTTCGTATGTTTCGGCGATGACCACGCCTTTGCCCGCTGCAAGCCCGTCTGCCTTGAGCACATAGGGCGCAGCGAAACGCCCAAGCGCCGCGCGCGCCTGATCGAGCGAAGTTGCGCGTACATAGCCCGCGGTCGGAATATTGGCTTTTGCGCACAGATCCTTGGTGAAGCCCTTGCTCCCCTCGAGCTGCGCTGCCGCTTTCGACGGGCCGAACACCGCGACCCCTTCGCCGCGCAATGCGTCGGCGAGACCTTCCACCAGCGGCGCTTCCGGCCCGATCACGACCAGGCCGATG
>DASWIR010000255.1:0-1594 GCA_036397575.1 Alteraurantiacibacter sp.
ACCGCCGTCTGGCGCGCGACTTCGAGCGCTACGCACGAACCACGATCGCATTCATCCGCCTCGCCATGATCCGGATCATGATCAGGCGGCTCGCCACAAACCTCTCATCATGAATCCAAACTTCCCGGATCGGCTCTTAGAGATCTACGCGAGCCCTTCGACGATGCGTACGTCGCGCTTGGCGGCGTTTCCGAGGGCTCTGAGGGCCGTTTGGTAGCCAGGGCTGTCGTGTGCGGCGATGGCCTGGTCGACGCTATCAAACTCAATAAGCACCGTGCGCTGGTTTAGACCCTTCTCATAGGTCTTTGCGGGCAGCCCACGGGCGAGATAGCGCCCCCCCGCGCTTTGGATAGCAGGAAGAGCCAACCTGGCATAATCCTGGAGCGCGTTGTCATCGGAGACCGAGTGGTAGCAGAGAATCAGGTAAGCCTTGGCCATTCTCTCCTCCTACTTCCTGAGCAGAGCGAAGGGCGGGATGCGCTTCGAATGTTTGGACCCATCTCTGCGCCAACCTCAATCAGCACCAGAATGCGACAATGCTGGCAAGAGCTACAGCTGAGGCGAAGTTGCCCGCGAGCTTGTCGTAGCGCGTTGCGACACGGCGGAAGTCCTTAAGGCGGCAGAACGCGGCCTCGATGCGCCAGCGGTCCTTGTAGCGATTGCCGTCGTGGCGGATCGGGCGCTTTCTGGTTCGGCGGCCGGGGATCACAGGCATCGTGCCGCTGGACCGCAGGTCACGCGGCAGTTGGTTTGCGTCATAGCCGCGATCGGCGACGAGCCGCCGCAGCCGCCCCGGAGCGGCTGCGATGACCTCCGGGGCAGCTTTCACATCGCTGGCGTTGCCGGGTGTGAGGTGGATTACGGCCGGGCGGCCGAGGACGTCGGTGATGACGTGGACCTTCGTGGTCTGGCCGCCGCGCGAAATACCGATGGCCTGCGCCTTCGCCCCCCTTTGCCGCCGTGGGCTGAGCGATGGGCTTTGATGTAGGTAGAATCCAGAGCAGCGGTTTCTGCCACCCAACCTGCTTCCGCGAGAGCGATCAGCATGGCCCGCCAGAAGCCCCGGCGCGACCACCTGTTGAAGCGGTTGTAGACGGTCGTGTGCGGGCCGTAGTCAGGCGGGCAGTCCCGCCATCGACAGCCGCTCTTGATCACATGCACAATGCCCGAAATGGTCCGCCGGTCATCGACGCGGCGAGCGCCGGGCCGGTTCCTTGGCATGAACGGCTCCATCACCGCCCATTGCGCATCCGACAACCAGAACAGGTCCGCCATCATCCTCTCCAGCTACCAACTGGACAGCAGCGAATTTGACTCACGAAGCGCGCGCAACACCCTGATTGGGTTCAGACCCTAATCCGTTTCGGACACTTCAGCACGCCTTCGCCCAGGCGCAAGTCGGCGACACGGTCAAGCTTGTCGAGGCCGGCGACTATGGCGCGCTGACTATCGACAAGGTGATTACGATTATCGGTACCCCAGGAGCGGGAATATTCGATCCAGGCGGCAACGCCATCACAGTCAATGCGGGCCCACAGGGCGGATTCAAACGGTCGTCGCAACCCTGATGGTGTTCACCTATGGCAGCCACTGG
>DASWIR010000256.1:0-4621 GCA_036397575.1 Alteraurantiacibacter sp.
CAGACCGGACAGGGTCCGGAATCAAAAGCTCTCGAGGAATTGCCTTGCCGTGACGATGCGGGCCATTCCAAAGCGTTCGAGCGCCAGCAATCCCGCTTTGTCGCCGGTGACGAGGAAATCCGCCTCGCCGGTCTGCGCCAGCGCCAACAGATAATTATCCCACGGATCGGGAGAAGCATCGATAGCAGGAAGTCTGGCAACGTAAATCGCGGTTTCCCTGAGCTGGTTGACCATCCTGCCAATGGAAAATGATGGCACTCTCGATCTGATCTTTGAGTAGCGGGAAACACGCTTCAATTCTTCGATATGAGCATCGCAGGTCAGAACGTCGTATGTGCCTTCGAGCCAGATATTCAGAAGACGGCCGGGTGCGGAGCCCGGCAACATCATTCCGCTAATGAAAATGTTGGTATCCAGCACTGCGCGCAAGGACATCAGCCTTTGCGCACAGTAGTAATCGCCTCTTCAGCCAGTTCCGCAACTTCCTCTTCGTCCATGTCGGCAAACCCTGCGCGAAACTCGTCGACCAGCGAGCGGAACAACCGCCGGTTGACCGCGTCCTCGACAAATTTCGAAAGATCGCCCTTCTTCATGCCCTTCTGGGCAAGGTATGTGCGCAGATTGATATCGGTCGCCTTATCGACCAGGATCGTCCAGCGAACTGTCTCTTCGCCCATCGCGCGCATTCTCCATAACAAGCGCGTAAACGTTTATCCACTTTTACACCTAAGCGCAATCAGCCCGCCGCGCGCGGCAGGCTGACGCGGACCAGCAACCCGCCCAGATCCTCGCTTTCGCCCAGCGAAACCGAACCGCCGTAAATCTCGACCACATCCCGCACGATCGCGAGCCCCAGCCCGGTGCCCGGCTTGTCTGTGTCGAGCCGGGTGCCGCGGGCAAAAATCCGTTCGCGCTGGTCGAGCGGGATACCGTGCCCGTCATCCTCGACCAGGATCTCGCATTGCGCTGCTTCCGGCTCCGCGTCGATCGTCACGAAAACGCTGCCTCCGCCATATTTGGCGGCAGTCTCGATCAGATTGCCGAGCACTTCCTCGAGATCCTGGCGCTCCATCGCAACCCAGGCCGCGCGCGGGCCGTCCATATCGAGCCGCGCATCCGGATAAAGCCGGCCGACCGCCCGCTCCACGGCCATCGCCGTGTCGCGCACTTCCGCCCGCGCCAGTCCGCCGCTTCTCCGTCCGACCGCGCGCGCGCGGGCGAGATGGTGATCGACCTGGCGGCGCATCACTCCCGCTTCGCGCATTACCGTTCCGCCGAGGTCCGGTGCCTTGGCGGTCGCGGCATTCATGATCACGGTCAGCGGGGTCTTGAGCGCATGGGCAAGGTTGCCCGCATGGGTGCGCGCCTCTTCCGCCTGCTTTTCCGAATGGGCCAGCAGCGCGTTGAGTTCCTCCACCATCGGCTGAACTTCGAGCGGCAGCGGATCGGTGACGCGGTTGCTGCCCGCCGTGCGAATACGTTTGATGGCGAGGCGTACGCGGCGCAGTGGGCCAAGGCCGTACCAGGTCTGCAAGCCCGCCATGGTCAGCAGACCGAGACCGAGTGCCGCGAAAGACCAGATCAGGATCGCCCGGATTTCCGCGATTTGCCCGTCCAGTTCCGCTCGCGCTCCTCCGACCGCGAATTGCCACTGCGTCTCGCTGCCCGGCAGCAAGACCGAACGCTGCACGATGCGCAAGGACTCGTCTTCGAACTGATTGCTGTCGTAAATGACGGGTTCGGCGTGGAAACCGCCTTCGCGCAATTGCAGGGTCCGGTCCCATAGCGAACGGGACGGATAGTCTTCCTGCCCCTCGCCGCTGATCTGCCAGTACATGCCGCTATAGGGTTCGAGGAAGCGCTGATCGCCCAGCGCGCGGTTGAAATAAACCTCGCCATCCGGCCCGATCTCGGCCGAGGCCACCATGGCGGTCTGGATATATTCCAGCCGCTCGTCGAATTGCTGGGTCAGAAGCGATGCTATGGTCCGGTCGAGCGCGATGCCGCCCAGCAGCAGCAGGATGGCGATCCAGCCGGCCGCGATCAGCATCATGCGCCGGGCAAGGCTGCCCGTATGCGGCGGATCCGCTCTGCCTTCGTCGGTTGTTGCGATCGACGCCTCTTCCGCCGCACCCTGAACGGGCGCCAGCGCGATCGCGCCCTTTTCCGCCTTATTCGCGGGGGGCGTCGTCGGGGTCGTCGAGGCTGTAACCGAGGCCACGGATGGTGGTGATGACATTGGCCCCCAGCTTCTTGCGGATGCGCGTCACAAACACTTCGATCGTGTTCGAATCGCGGTCGAAATCCTGGTCGTAAATATGCTCGATCAGTTCGGTGCGGCTGACCACCTTGCCCTTGTGATGCATGAGATAGGAGAGCAGCTTATATTCCTGCGCGGTCAGCTTGACCGGCTCGCCGGCCCTGGTCACACGGCCGGATCTCGTATCGAGCCTGACATCGCCGGCGGTGAGTTCGGACGAAGCGTTGCCCGATGCGCGGCGGATCAGGGCGCGCAGCCGGGCGATCAACTCTTCCGTCTGGAAAGGTTTGGCGAGATAGTCGTCGGCCCCGGCATCGAGCCCGGCAACCTTGTCGGACCAGCTGTCGCGCGCGGTCAGCACCAGCACGGGAAAGTTGCGCCCTTCCTTGCGCCACATGCCGAGCACGGTCAGACCATCGATCTCGGGCAAGCCAAGATCGAGGATGACCGCGTCGTAATCCTCGGTCGAGCCGAGGAAGTGTCCGTCCTCGCCATCGGTCGAAAGGTCGACCGCATAGCCGCTCTGCTCGAGCGTGGATTTCAACTGCTGGCCGAGGGTCGGTTCGTCCTCGACGATCAGTATCCGCATTGCCACTCCCCTGTATATCGTGCCGGTGATTTGCGCTTTCCGGACAAACGCGTCAACCGAGCCGACGTTTCCGGCAAATGCAGCGGTCATTAGCGTGAACGATTGATGATACGGCCGGAGCGGGCATCGACATCGACGAATGTGACCTTGCCTTCGCGGATGAACTTCAGACGATAGGCGCCCGCGACGCCGTCATATTCGAAGCCGAGATAATCGTAGCCCTGCATGCGCGGCAGGGTGCGCGCCTCGATCTCGCGAACCGACATCGCATTGCCCGCCTGCATTTCCTGGCGCGCCTGCGCCTGGTCCGAACGCGTCTGCTGCGCGATTGCCGGCACGGCGGCCATAGTTCCGGCCAGCGCCATTGCGGCGAGAAAAGTTGCGATCCTGCTCATGATGCCTGTCTGCCTATGCTCGAAGCATTGAACAAGGTCTGAATGTTTCTCGCCGCCCCGGTTAAGCTAGCTAGCGAGTCAGTTCGTATTTGACGGTAACGTTGATGCTGGTGCCGACCAGACCCGGCTGCACTGGTGTGCTTGCCTCCTGCGCCGCGTCGGCGGCCACCCGGAATGCGACCGGCATCGGCTGGTGACCGGAGATGCTCTCGTTGATCTCCAGCAGTTTCAGGCCTGTATGGCCGGTCATGCCCGCATAATCCTGCGCCTGTGCCCGCGCGCGCTCCATCGCGGCGCGCCGGGCTTCGGCGCGATAGGCTGCATCGTCGTCGATCGAGAATGCGGGCCCGCCGATATCGGTGGCGCCAGCCGTGACAAGCGCATCGAGCACTTCGCCGGTCTCGTCGATCTCGCGCAGCTTCACGCTCACGCGGTTCGACGCCTGATAGCCGCGGAACACCTGCTGCTGGGTATTGCGGTCATAGTCGTAGCGCGGGTTGAGGTTGATGCCGGTGGTCTGGATGTCGTCCTCCTCGATGCCGAGCGCCTTGATCCTCTCGACCACGGCGGACATTTGCCGGGCATTGGCCCGCATCGCCTCGACCGCGGTCTGCGCATCGGTGGTAACCCCTGCACTGACCGTGGCGATGTCGGGACGGGCATCGACCGTCTCGGTTACCGAAAGTTCGATCACCGGCCCGTTGGCCTGGATCTGCACCTCGGCCGCGGCGGCGGGGTTCGCGAGGCCGGCGACGGCAAGCAGCGGAAAGCATGTGCGAATCATGGGAATTCTCCTTGTCTGGCCAAGGCACTGGCCGCGGGCCAATTACGCACGGGTGAACCGCCTTGTTCCGCTCGCGGCGAACGCCTAACTGGCGCGCCATGGCCCAACCCCCGATCCTCAGCCTCGAAGACATCGCGCTCCACCAGGGCGAAGGCTGGCTGTTCGAAGGACTCGACCTCCATATCGGGCCGCGCGACAGGCTGGCACTGATCGGCCGCAATGGGGCGGGCAAGACTACATTGCTCAGGCTCATTACCGGCGCGCTGGAGGCCGATCGCGGCCGGCGTACGGTGAAGCCTGGTACACGCATCGTGTTGCTGCAGCAGGATCCGGACTTCTCCGCCTATGCCACTTTGATGGATTTCGCGCTCGCAGGCGAGGACGCTCCCGCCCGGCACGAGGTGGATGCTATCGCCGGCCAACTGGGCATCGATATGGAGCGCGAGGCGGCCACCGCCAGCGGCGGAGAGCGGCGCCGTGCCGCTCTCGCCCGTGCGCTCGCCAGCGAACCCGACCTGCTGCTGCTCGACGAGCCGACCAACCATCTCGACCTTGCCGGGATCGAATGGCTGGAGGACTGGCTGAACCGTTTC
>DASWIR010000257.1:0-2478 GCA_036397575.1 Alteraurantiacibacter sp.
GCAGCACATCCGCCTTCGCCGATAGCGGGACGCGGTGATAGGCCTGTCCCTGCAGCGACAGGCCGACGCCGGACTTCGCCTGCGCATCCTCGTCGAGGATGAAATCGCCGATGATCGTGCCGAGCGTATCGGAACTGGTGGCGCTGTTGATATTGGTCGAGGGCGCGATCGCAACCTCGAAACTGCCGCCGGTGCGCTTCTGCGCGGTCAGCGCGTTGGCGTAGAAACGGACCATCTGCTCGACTTCGGGCGGGAGGCCGCTCGCCTGCGCTGCGCGCAGCTCGCGCCGCGCCTCCGCAACATTGCCGAGCATTGCCTGCATCCGCGCCAGCTCCAGCCGCACGGCGGCGGCGTCGGGCTTCTCGTCGAGGATTTCGCGGAACAGCACCGCCGCATCGCGGTGGCGGCCGAGCTGATCGGTATACATCTTGCCGAGGCGGAATCGGGCTTCTGTACGCAGCTCCGGGTTCGGATCCTGCATCAGCGCGCGGTAAACGGTCTCGGCCGTTTCGTAGTCGGCGCGGTCGCGCGCCGCGTCACCCAGCGCGAACATCTCCGCCGCGGTCAGCTGGACCGGCTCTTCGGTACCGGCATCGGCGGGTTCGTCCTGCGCGCTCACAGGCAGCGCGGCGGCAATCGCCAGCGCCGCCGCCAAAGCGGATGTCCTTCGCCTGCGGTGCATGGAAGGGCCTCCTTGCCCGCGCGAGAATCTACGGACCGCCGAAACCGCTGACTGTGCCGGTGACGTCGATTTCGTCCGACTCGATAAAGAAGGAGTAACCGATCTCTTCGGCGCCCGGCCCGAAGAAGGCGCCGTAGAATGCGCTGTCCGGGCCGAAATCGCCCTCGAAATCCGCACCCGAGGTGATCGCACCGGTTCCATTGAACGAGCCGAAATCCGTGGTCGTGGTAATGCCCGCAGTCTCACCGATCAGGTTGAGCGCGGTGGCGATGTCGCCGCTGGCGAAATCGACGTTGAAACTGCCGGTCGAATTCTCGCGGAAGTTCCAGCCGCGCGAACCGTCGAATCCGGTCGCATTGATTCCGCCCTTGAGATCGTAGCTGCCCGTGCCGGTGGTCGGCATGCTGGCGGTCTTGAGGCCCCAGATCTGCGCCTGATTGGTGATGTTGCCGGCGTCCGTATCGATCACCTGCCAGTTCGAGACTACGTGGTAGGTAAGCTTGACCCCCTCCACAGTGCCGACGCCCGAAATGCTGATGATATGGGTCTTCGTTCCGTCTTCCACCTCGTAGATCGATCCGCCGGTAAGATTCGTGCCGACAATATCGTCGGTATCGACCGAGACGGTCACACCGTCTGCGCGAGTGAAAGTATAGGTCTCGCTCGCTGCATTCCATTCGATCGACGTGCCGCTGCCAAACGGATTGGCCTCGAGATTGCCGAAAGAGCCCGCGCCGCCGCCCGAGACGCTCTGCGCCGTAGCGGATTGGAAAGTGGCATCGCCGGTCACGCCCAGGCCGATAGCGCCGAAATCGGTCGGGCTGGGAGCCGGAGTCGGATCGGGCGTCGGATCCGGGCTGGGCGAACCGGTCGAAGTAGGGGATGGAGAGGGTGACGGGCTCGGCGCCGGGGTGCCCGGCATGTCGTCACCGCCGCCGAATATTCCGCAACCCGAAAGCGCCAGCGACAGCGCGGCCAGCGACACGAAACGCGATGAAATCCGGTACTTGGTCAAGAAATCCCTCCCAGGCTGGGCAGTCTGGCGGTGCCCGCAAGAATATGTTGCATTGAGCGACGTAGCAAATTCCGCGCCTCTCTATCGGCAAATGCGGCGAGAGCAAAGGCCCGTGCGGATTGCAATTTGCTGAACGGAGGCTGCACGCGCGGCGGGCCGTTTGCACCCGAGCGCTCCTGCGGCTAGTCGGTTTCAACGGAAACCGCCTCGTCCGGCGGAGCAATGGAGATTCGCATGACGATCGGCAGGTTTATGGGGGTATCGGCAATGGCGCTGGCGCTGGGCGCATGCGCGACAATGGAGGATGGAAATATGCTGGCCGAAACGGAAACCCAGGCACCGGCCATTCCCCAAGCCACCGGAATTTTCGCCGAGCCTTCCGCCCTGCCGTTCCATGCACCCGATTTCACGAAGATTTCGGACGCGGATTACAAGCCAGCCTTCGAACAGGCGATGGCCATCCACACGGCGGAGATCGAAGCGGTCAAGGCCAATCCGGAAGCGCCGACCTTCGACAACACCATCGTCGCGCTCGAAACATCGGGCAAGATGCTGACCCGCGTTGCGGCCGTGTTCTATGCGCTGACCGGAGCCAACACCAATGACGCGCTGGACGCGCTGGACACCGAGATCGGGCCGAAGCTGTCGGCGCATTTCGATGCCATCACGCTCGACCCGGCGCTCTTCGAACGGGTCAAGGCTGTCTATGACAATCGCGCCGCGATGAGCATGATGCCCGAGGATGCCAAGCTGCTGGAAGAGACATATGACGGCATGGTCC
>DASWIR010000258.1:0-1949 GCA_036397575.1 Alteraurantiacibacter sp.
TGGAGACCAGCAGGCCGACGGAACCGAAGTGATCCTCCACTGTGGAGATCGCATCGCCGATCGCAGCGGGCGAGGTTATGTCGCAAGGGACGGCGATCGCTTCCCCACCGTCCGCGCGGATTGCCGCCGCCACTTCGTCGAGCTGATCCTTGCTGCGCGCGGCGAGCGCGACATTGGCACCTTCGCTCGCGAAGCGCTCTGCAATCGCCCGCCCGAAACCGCGCCCCGCTCCGGTGACCAGCGCGACTTGCCCGTCGAGAATTCCCATGCATCCTCCTGATGTTTTCGCACAAGGGCTAACCCGCAATGCACGTGCAGTCGAGAGCATCTCGGCGCAATAAAATGTCCTGCAGGTTCCCGCTCTTTTCGCGAGCTTTGCCCCGCGGAAAGGAGTATTTGGAATCACTTACTGGAGGGGCATCACACCATGATTCCACGTCTTTATGTCGCCGCGTCGGTTGGCGTAATCGGCGCTGCGAGCCTCAGCCTGCCATTGCTGGCGCAAAAGCAACCCGATAGCGGACCGGTTGCCCGATACGATATGCGCGCCGGAACCGTTTCGGGCATTGGCTCGATGACGGCGGGCGGCGGCATGGGCGCGATGTCGAGGATGTTCGGCGGTGGGGGCGATGCCCAGCACGAGCTGTGGCTGCGACTCGGCTCCTCGCAAGGACCCGCCCAGAGCAAGGCGGAGGCCGATCATTTCATGCCGTCGGGCGCCAAGCTCGGCAAATCGGTCAAACTGGTGACCCCGGTCTCGGAACGCGGCCCGGCCGACGAGCTTCCGGGCGACATGTCCGGCGAACGCCCGAAGGGACGCATCCTGCTCTATTGGGGCTGCGGCGAGCATGCCCCGCAAGGGCAGCCGGTTGTAATCGATCTCGCGAATCTGTCCGCCGGACAGGCGCCGCCCGATATGTGGACCAGCCGTGTGCTGCGCGACTGGGGTCCTACGCTCGAAAACAGCAAGACATTCGGGCGCTGGCCCGCCGATGACGGCAAATCCGCAAAGTCCGAAAGCTCGCTGCTTGGCGCCCACCGGGTCGCTTCCAACTACGGACCGGAAATCGCCTTCAGCCTGTCGAAGGATTTCATGGCCCCGCTCAGCGTGAAAGCGGGTTCCGGGCCGAGCGGCTCGATCGCGCTCAACTGGCGCGCCGTACCCGACGCCACCGGCTATCATGTCTATCTGTTCGGCGGAAAGCAGGGCCCCGGCGGCGAGATGGGGGACATGGTGATGTGGACGAGCAGCGCCTCGCGCGATTTCGGTGGCGGCCTGAGCGACTGGCTGTCGCCCGCGCAGATCTCGCCTCTGGTGCGCGACAATACCGTGCTGGCCCCCGCGACCACCAGCTGCCTCGTGCCTGCTGAAGTGAAGCGCGATGCGCCCGATTTCCGCTTCGGCACGCTAACCGCCTTCGGCCCGGAAGAAAACTTCTCCTACCCGCCCCGCCCGGCCGACGCCAATGCGCGGTGGGACCTGCAATGGACCGCGCGCATCCGCCACCGCTCCACCACCAGCTGGATGGAAGCGCAGGGCATGAGCATGGGCATGGCGGACGATGAGAGCGAGACATCGGCGCAGGAATGCAAGCCCAAGCGCGGCCTCGGCGGCCTGCTGGGCGGAGTGTTCCCGGTCGGTAACGGCTGCTGATCCGGGGGCGAGCGAAAGTCCTGATTCGGCTATTGAATATTACCCTTGCATCGTTGTGTAATATCGATAATCTCAGCCGCCAAGCCTTACAGAACAATGCCCATTGGGAGAGGTCGAAACACGTCGTTCCGGTAACCGGTTCGACGTTGGGAGACTCTCAATGGATCGAACGTCAGCCTTCGATACTGTTGCCCCGGCAAGCGCTTCACGGATTCCGAGGCCTGACCGGCATCGGCCCGCCAAGGGACGCGGCTTCCGCAAGCGGGCTCTCGCGTTAGCGGGCACAATCTTCTTC
>DASWIR010000259.1:0-2910 GCA_036397575.1 Alteraurantiacibacter sp.
TTCGGCGTCGGCGGGCTGAAATCGGTCGTCACCGACGAGGGCGACTGGCTGTTCGATGCCAGTGCGACCTACGAATACGCCCGCCGCGAGGACTGGGGAATCATTCCCGAGGACCGGCGCAACACGCGCGAGGAGATCGTCGCCGCGGCGGATGCCTATCTCGATCTGTTCAACGACAAGACGGTGGAGGTCCCGTGGGGCACGCCCTGCGCGCGGCTCGAAGGGGGGATATACACTGGAAAGGGCCAGCCCGACGACACCTGCAATATCGGCGTGCCCGAAGGCGTCCCGCTGGTGGAGCGTGATTACATCGTCGATGTCGCCAAAGGCGCGGTAGCGGTCTTCCTGCGCTTCGGAGGCCCGGAAGGACGGCCCGACGTGCACACCTTCCGTGTCGAGGATGGCAAGCTTCGCTACGTCCACACCGTCACCAATTGCGGTGAAGAGGTGAATTGCGGCTTCCCGCCGCTGGAAGAGATGCTGAAGAATAATCCGGACATGCAGCCCCCACCGGTCGATTGACCGGCATTCGATTGGAGATAATCGTCCATTCATCGCAGCGGAGCTTCACCCCGGCGCGGCGGCGTGCCATGCTGATTGCCATGAACATACGCCGCCTGATCCCCGCACTCGCTGCCTGCCTTGCCCTGCTGCCGCTTTCCGGCGCCAGCGCACAGGACGGCTCCTTTCCCGCTTTCATCCAGTGGCTTAGCGCCAAGGCCCGCTCCGAAGGGGTGAGCGAAGGGACGATAGCCCGCATGACCGAGGGGCTCACGCCCAATGAGCGTGTGATATCGCTCGATCGCGCGCAGCCGGGCACACCAACCGCGACGGGCTTTCCGTCGATGCGCGGCTATCTCGACGATCACAATTCGGCGCAGCGCATCGCTGCGGGGCGCCGCGCCTACCAGGCGGCAGGCGCGACCCGTTCCGATATCGAACGGCGATATGGCATCCCCAGCGCCGTGCTGTTCGCAATCTGGGGGCACGAGACCAATTACGGCTCGTTCAAGGGTAGTTTCGATCTTTCGCGCTCATTGGCGACGCTGGCATGGGAAGGGCGCCGGCGCGACCTGTTCAGCCAGGAATGGGTAGATCTGCTCAAGATCGCCGACCTGGGCGTCAGGCGCGAAACGCTGGTGGGAAGCTGGGCCGGCGCCTTCGGCCATCCCCAATTCCTGCCGAGCATCTATTTGCGTCTCGCGGTCGATGGCGATGGCGATGGCCATCGCGACATCTGGAACAACCATACCGACACGCTGCATTCGATCGCCAACTATTTCCGCGATGCCGGATGGCGCCCCGGCCAGCCATGGGGTGTGCGCGCCTCCATTCCGGACGGCTTCAACTGGAACGCCGTACAGAGCAAAACCGCATCGCCCGTTTGTCCGCGCGTCCATGAACGGCACAGCCAATGGAAGACCGTCGCGGAATGGAAGCTGCTCGGCGTCACGCCCCGTGCGGCTATTTTCGATGATGTGATGGCAACCCTGTTCCAGCCTGACGGGCCGGGAACGCCCTCCTATCTCTTAACGCAGAATTATAGGGTTATCCTCGAATATAACTGCTCGAACTACTACGCGCTGAGTGTGGGATTGCTTGCAGATGAAATTGCCCGCTGAGACCGGTGCGCGCCGCGCCGCCAGCCTGATATCGACGATCGCTCTGGCCGCCTTGTTGGCCGGTTGCGGCAATGCCGAGAAGGGCGGGGCGGAACTCGCTTCGGCCGCTGCCGCCCCGATCACGGCTAGCGGTCCTGCGGCCGACTATCCGGTGGTGCTGGGCGATCCATATGAGATCGACGGTGTGCTCTATACTCCCACCGACGCGCTCAACCACGACGAAGTCGGCATCGCACTCGCCGAAGATGAAGGCGGCTCGACGATCAGCGCCGCGCACCGCACGCTGCCGCTGCCGAGCTATGTCGAAGTGACTTCGCTGGAGAACGGCCGCACGATCCTCGTGCGGGTGATGCGCCGCGGCCCTATGGCAGGCGATGCGGTGATCGGTCTGTCGCCGGGCGCACTGACGCAGCTCGGGCTTGTGCCGGGAACGGCAGTACGCGTCCGCCGGGTCAATCCGCCCGAGCAGGAACGGGCTTTGCTGCGCGGGGGCGACCATGCACCGCTGCGTATGGATACGCCGATGTCGCTGGTCGAGGTGCTTAAGCGCCGCCTGCAGGAGAAGGGTTCCGCTCCGCTTGCACATGGCGAGACACCGCCCGTGCCCGCTGCGGAACCGGAATCCGTCGCACCGCCCGAACAGGCCGCCGTCACCCCCGCGCTCCCGGCGCTGGCACAGCAGCCCGAGCCGGAAGCACCTGCGCCGGCCACCGCGCAAGCAGCCCCTGCGGCCAGCGGCAACTTTGCCGTCCAGGCCGGCGCCTTCGCCAACTCCGCCAATGCGGACAAGGTGGCCAATGTAATCGGCGGCACGATCACGAAGAACGGCAATCTCTACATCGTCCGTACCGGCCCGTTCGAAACCCGCTCGCAGGCCGAGGCCTCGCTCGCCAAGGTCCGGGCCGCCGGTTATAGGGAAGCACGAATCTTTACTGGCGGCTGAGCGGAAGAAACCGCGCGATGGCCGCCCTGCTTGCAGGAGCGGCCGTGCGAGGAAAGCACCCGACAATTCTGATTGCGGCCATGCTGGCCTGTTTACTGCCCGGCGCGCCGGGTCACGCGCAGCCCGCACCGCCGGTCGATCCCGAAATTCCCGTCGCGCTGATGCTCGACCTGCAATCGGGCAAGATGCTCTTTGCACGCGAGCCGCGGCGGCGCTTCGTCCCCGCATCGGTAACCAAGGTGATGACCGCTTTCACCCTGTTCGAGATGATCGAGGATGGCGAACTCTCGTTGCGCCGCCGCCTGCAGGTCAGCCAGGAAGTGGCCGATGAATGGTCGGGCGAAG
>DASWIR010000260.1:0-2836 GCA_036397575.1 Alteraurantiacibacter sp.
AACCAAAAAGCCTTTGGGATCGGTGCGGCGCGGTTCGTCCTCGCCCGTCGGCACAGTTGCCGTTTCGCCTTCGCTCACAGCGTATCCCGGCGGATCTTGGCGCGAATCGCCTCGCGCATGGCCAGCGCGTCTTCCTCGGCGAGGCCGGGCAGCGTGACCGAGGCGTTGTGTGTGCCCGCCGTGTGCAATACCAGCGTGGCAAGGCTGTAATAGCGCTCGACCGGCCCCTTCTCGACATCGATATGCTGGACCCGGCCGAAAGGAACGATCGTATCCTTGTGAAACAGGAGACCGCGCACGACCTGCAGCCGGTCCGCTCCCATGCGGTAACCGCGCGCCTTATAGCGCCGCCAGGGAAGGCCGATCACCATCCAACCGGCCAGAACCCAGACCGGACCGGCGATCGCAGCAGGCGGAAGCAAGCGCGACACCTCGACAACCAGCGATCCGATGAGGAAAGGCAAGACCAGGAGAAATGCACCAACGCGCAGCGCCTTGACATGGTTGGGATGCAGGGGCGTGAGCGGGCCTTCGCCCTGCTCCGGCTCCTGTTCGCGTTCGGGCTCGCCGGGTTGTGCCTGATCGTCCATAGTGTTTTATATGAATAATACGCTGCGCCAAGACAAGTGACGATGAAGACAAGAGGCTCGACATTGCGGGCAGCGATACGATAGCGCGAAGCCCGTGACCGACGCCGCCCTTCCTCGCACAAATGCACCAGAAGCCGAGCTGACGGTGATCATCGTCAGCTACAATACACGCGAACTGACGCTGAAGGCGGTAGAAACCCTGATTGCAAATGCGGGCAGCGTCGCAATGAAGATTGTGGTGCACGACAATGCCTCCGCAGACGGCAGCGCGGAAGCCGTCGCGCAGGCATTCCCCGAAGTGGAAGTGGTCGCGCATCCGGAAAATATCGGTTTCGCCCGGGCCAACAACCTTGTCGCCGAGCGGGTCGATACCGAATGGATGCTGCTGCTCAATCCCGATACGGAAACGCACCCCAGGGCAATCGAAAACCTGCTCGCCTTCGCGCGCGCGCATCCCGAGGCGGGGATCACCGGCGGGCGCACCGTCTTTCCCGACGGCAGCCTCAATCCCGCATCCTGCTGGCGGCGGATGACGCTTTGGAGCCTGTTTTCGAACGCGGTGGGCCTGGCCCAGCTGTTCCCCGATTCGGAACTCTTCAACCGCGAGGCGATGGGCGGATGGCAGCGCGACAGCGTGCGCGAAGTCGATATCGTGGTCGGCTGTTTCCTGATGATTCCCACTGCCCTGTGGCGCAAGCTGGGAGGCTTCGACCCGCGATACTTCATGTATGGCGAGGAAGCCGATCTGTGCCTCCGCGCCCGCAAGCTGGGATACCGCCCGATGATCACGCCCGACGCCCAGATCATGCATCTTGTGGGCGCATCGACGGCGGTGCGCGCGGACAAGGCCGTCGCCGTGCTGCGCGCGAAAGCGACGCTGGTGCGCGATCACTGGCCGCCGGCACTGGCCCCGATCGGCGTGGGGCTGCTCAAATTCGCCGCGCTCACGCGGCGGATCGGCGCCGCCTTCCTGCCTGAGGGCGAGCGCCGCGAGCGGCTGCTCGGCACATGGCGCAAGCGGCGCGAATGGGCCGCCGGTTACTGAGCCGCCCGCATCGGTGAAACCGCTCATCGTCCATCTGAGCGCGGATTATCCCGACGCTATCGCACCGGGGAAAACCCGCGCCATAGAGCGGCTGGTCACGGGCACGGCCAGCCGGTTCGCTCACCGCGTCTATTCGCTTAACCGGCGCGGTGGAATCGGCGCTGCCATGCTCGGCACCGGAGGCGTCGAACCTGCGACGGATGACGGCATGCTGGCCAGCTGGACATACCGCGCTCCTGCCGCGGGGCTTGCGATGCGGCGCGCGATGTCAGGGGTTGCCGACGCAGTGCTGGCCGACCTCGCGGCCCGAGGGTTGGAGCCCGCCATAATCCAGGGCCACAAGCTGAGCTTCGAAGGAATCGCCGCGCGGCAAGTCGCGCGAAGCCTCGGGGTTCCCTTTGCCGTGACGCTCCAGGGCAATACCGACCGCAAAGTGCTGCGCGCGCGGCCCGACCTCGCCGGAGCCTATCGCAGCGTGTGGCACGAGGCGGAGGCGGTCTTCGCCTTTGCGCCGTGGATTGCCGATTGGTGCAGCGAACGCCTCGGGCGGCGCGGAAAGCCGCCCATCTCGCTGCCCTGCATCACCAATGCGCAGCAGACGCTCGCACCGCAGACACAAGCAGCGCCGCGCGTGGTCAGCGCCTTCAATCTCGACGACTGGCGCAACAAGAACGTCGCCAGCCTCGTGGAGGCGATGGCCAAGCTGCGCAAAACGCTTCCCGAGGCATGGCTGGAAATCGCCGGCAGCGGCTCGGGCGAATCCCAGGCGGCGGTGGACGCGATCATCCGCGATGCGGGCGCTGGAGGCTTCGTGCGCCGTATCGGCAGCATCGCCCCGGCCAGTATCCAGCAATGGATGAACGGGGCCGCCGCTTTCGCCATGCCGTCGCAGCGCGAAAGCTTCGGCATGGTGTTCGTCGAGGCGCTGCTGTCGGGCTGCCCGATCGTCTATTCGCGCGGGACGGCAGTGGACGGATATTTCCCCGGCGCGCCTTTCGCGCGCGCATGCGACCCTGGAAATGCGAGCGACATCGCCGCCAATCTCGGCGCCATCCTGGAAAGCCGCGCCGAGGCCGTCTCCGCCCTGGAACGCTGGCAGGCCGGCGAAGCGCAGCGCTTCCTCGCACCGGCGATCCTGAAGGCCTATGGAGATGAAATGGAGCGTCTCGCCGATGGTGCTGCTGGGGAGGATTGAACTCCC
>DASWIR010000261.1:0-3095 GCA_036397575.1 Alteraurantiacibacter sp.
TACGGCGCGCCGGTGATGTGGGTGCCGGTGCGGATCAGGACTCACCGGCACGGCGCGGACTGCGGCTGCACAAAGGAGCGGGTGGTCGAGGAATGGATCGAGGAGGAAGTGATCGAAACGCCGGTCAAGACGGTTCCGGTCGCTCCGCCGCCCACCAAGACAGTGCCGCTGAAACCCGTCAAGTAGCTGCTAAAGTTTTCCCGGGGTACATGAACCCGTTCGCCCTGAGGAGCTTGTGAAGCCGCAGGCTGAACAAGCGTCTCGAAGGGCCGCGGTGCTTCGAGACGAGGCCTCAGCCTTCGGCTTCGACCTCTCCTCAGCACGAACGGGGTTGGTTCAAATCTAACCCGGAAAGCCGTCAGCGCTTCGCGAGCACCGCCGATTGCCCATCGGAAGCGGTTGCGGGATCGGCGGGCGCCCGGGCGATGATCGCGGAAACCAGCCGCACCACGCCGACGCGGACGATATCCTCGTCGCGCGACAGGCCGATATGGCGGGCCAGCTCCCGCTCGACGCCGAGCACCTGGGCGCTGTCGGCCGCGACGCGCAGGCCGTAAGTCCCGTAAGGCACCTGCTCGAACAGGAAGAAGCCGTCATATTCGGTGATCGACTTCGCCACCACTTCGCCGCGCGCATCGATCAGTTCGAGCAGCACGCCTTCGCGCGGATTGCCGCTATCCGTATGGAGCACGCCTTCGACTTCGCCGGTCGGGGCGAGGCCGAGCTCGACGCTGGCGGCGATTCCCGGCCGGGGCGTGACCACCTTGCCCGGGCTCGTCGGCACCAGGAACGGATCGGGCAGGCTGCCGGCATCGATCGAGATCAGCACCGGCAAATGCGGGCGCAATCCGCCGACCATCGTGCTCCCATCCTCTCCGGTCAGCTCGTCATTGCTCCACTGGCCGGCATTGACGCCGATTTCAGGCAGCAGCCGCTCTCCGGGCGAGCGCCGCCCATCGCCATCGGCGTCTTCGAATATTGTGACCTGCGCCGAACCGGTGCGCGCAAGCCGCTCGCGGCTCATATAGAGGCCGCCGCCCGGCCGCGGGCCCAGGCTGAAGACGAGCGACAGGCCCGCCCCGACCGTGCCGTCGCTGCCCACCCGGCCATCGGCAGCGATCGCAAACCGGTCGAACTCATGCGAATAGGCGAGGCGGAAATCGGTCCGGTCCTCCAGGCGGAAATACTCGATCCGGCCCTGCAGGTCGGAGCGCTGGGTCAATCCCTTCTCCGCGATCAGGCTGAACGATTCGAATCCCTGCCGCGGGCCCGACAGGCGGAAGCGGGCATCGGACCGCAGGCTCAATCCGCCGAAACGGGCATTGGCAAGGACGCCCAGGCGCAGGCCGTCATCGGCGGCGGCCTGCGGCCCATAGGGGCTGGCGGTCCTGAGCTCGCCGAGTTCCGCGGTCAGCGCCACCCGCCCACTGACGATCGAGCTCCTGAGCAGCCATTCGGTGATCCTCGTGCCGTCATGACGATCCTCGAGGCGGAATCCAGCCTGCAGCGGCAGGCGCATGCCACCCACCCGCAGGCGCGTATCGATCCGCAGGCTGTGTTCCGAACTCACATAAGGCTCGACGATGTCGCTTTCATATCCGCCGTCGATCCACAGCGTCTGGGCCTGGAAATTGACCGTTCCGATTTTTCCCAGCGCCTCGGCGCGCAAGGCCGTCCCGCGGCCGAAATCATGGCTTGCGACAAGTTCGACCAGCGCCGGGCCGATCGCGCGGCGCAGCATCGCTTCGGCATAGTCATGGCGAGTTTCGTTGATAACCAGGCTTTGTGCCCCGAAGCCGACGGAGGTTCGCTTGTCGAGACCGTGTTCGAATCCGGCGCCCCACCGCCACCCCGTCAATGGATCGATGAAGGCATCGCCGAAATCCACGAGATCGCGGCCCTGCTCGATAATGCCGGCCCAGTAGAAGGTCTTGCCAGGTTCGATCGCATCGAGCCCGACGGGAATCGAGCTGCTCTCGCGGCGGATCTGGCCCTGGGGCCCGTAAAGCACCACTTCGAATTCGTTCTGGCCGAACAGCAAATCGATATCGGCGAATTCGTAGCGCCCATCCCTGCTGGCGCCCTGATAGGCGATTAGCTGACCGTTGCGGTAGAGTTCCGCATCCCACCCGCCGGGCATCGCCCCGCGCAGCGTGGTGGCCGAAAAATCCGCAGACCGGTTGAGCGGGTAATTGCCGATATAGGCGCCGCGGCCGACACCGCTGCGCCCGGCCAGCCCGCCCGAGCGGGTTTCGACATCGCCCGCCGCGATCTGAGTGGCTCCGAGCGGCCCGAGCAGCCCGCCTTCCGGATCGACGCGATAGGCCCGCATGCGCAGGCTTTCCGGCTGGCCTGCATTGTCCGATGCAAGCCGCGCATCGACGCTGGCCCTGGCAAGCTCGCCGCTGGCGAACAGCTCGTAGCGCGCTTCCGTGCGCTTCGAACCGCGCTGCTGCTCGTAACGCAGGCGGGCGACCACATCGAGCGCAGGCATGCGCCATGCCCTGTAAGGCAGCTCCGCTTGCGGCATCTGGGATATGTCGAAGGCTGGCTGGCCAGCTGTGGCGAGCCGTGCCGCACGGTTTTTGCGCTCCATCGCCTCGAGAAAGGGCAGCTTGCTCTCGCTCTTGATGTCGAGCAGCAGGTTCACCCTGTCCAGCGAGAAACTCAGCCCCGTCCAGTCGGAAAGCGCATTGATATCCACGCACCAGCCCTGGGGCGTGTCGTAAATATCGCCGCCGCGCAGTTGCGCGACGGTATCTGTGATTTGGACGGTATTCGCATCGCGGTCGAGCGTCAGCGTGCGGTCTTCGCTGAACAGCCAGCCAGTTGCGCGGCGCGACTTTTCGTCGAGCCGGATCGGCAGGTCGAGGACCTGGACGAGATCGGCAAGATCGACGCAGACGCCGCGATCGGTGAAATAGCCGCCAATGTCGCCCACCAGCTTGTAGTGGCCGATGCGGGCCTCGAGGATGAGCGAATCGTCTTCATGGGCCTCCCATGCACCGGCCTGTGCATGCGCAAAGGGTGCCGGCGCCGCCAGCGTACCGAGCGCCGCCGCGAATCCTGCAACGGCGCGTCCCGTACGGATGGCG
>DASWIR010000262.1:0-5993 GCA_036397575.1 Alteraurantiacibacter sp.
TGATGCGTGCAGCGCGCTGCGCCTGCTCGCTGGCCGCATGAAGCGCTGCGCGCCGCTCAATCGCGTGTGAGTAGTTCGACAGAGCGGTCTCGGTTTCCTCCAGTGCCAGCAGCACGGCGCCGTCGAACGCGGCCAGCGCACCTTGCGCGTCGGCTTCCGCCGCGGCGATCCGGGCGCGGGCCGGTTCCTGGTTGGGGAAGGCCCAGCTCAGCAGCGGACCGAGCAGCCAGCGCAGCGGGCCGCCGGTAAACACATCGCCAAGATCGGGCCCAGTCGAGCCGATCGAGGCGCCCAGCGTGATGCGCGGATAAAGATCGGCGGTGGCGACACCGATCCGCGCGGTGTCCGCCGCCAGCTGGCGCTCGGCGGCGCGGACGTCGGGCCGCCGGGCAAGCAGCGCTGCACCGTCACCGACCGGAATGGGCTCGCGAATCTCCAGCCCGATGCTGCGCTGGCCGGCAATCGGCGGCAGTTCGGCCGGAGCGCGGCCGGTCAGTGTGGCGAGACGGAACAGCGCCGCCTGCCGCGCGGCTTCGATCGCCGGGATCTCCGCCGCACGCTGCTCGCGCAGCGTCCTGATCTGCGCAACGGCAAGTCCGCTTTCGAGCCCGGCCTCATAGCGCCTCGTGGTCAGCGCCAGCGATTGGTCGAGCAATTCCACGATCTCTTGCGCCACACGCAGCTGCGCAGCGCCGGACGCAGCGTCGGCATAAGCGCGAGTGGTGTCGGCGACGACCATCACGCGCACCGCGTCGGCATCGGCCTGGCTTGCCGCCAGATCGGCTCGCGCGGCCTCGACCGAGCGGCCGACGCGGCCGAACAGATCCAGTTCGTAGCCCACCTCGATCCCGACATCGTAGCTCCATCCTTCACGGTCGGCGCCGGGTGGAAGCTGGCTCTCGGGTTGGCGGCTGTAGTTTCCGCCCGCTCCGACTGCCGTTTGCGGCAGCCGGTCTGCGTTCGCGCCGCGCAAGCCCGCGCGAGCGCGTTCGATGCGGGCCAGGGCCTGGCGCACATCGGTGTTCGCCGCCAGTGCATCGGCGACGAGGCCGTCGAGGACCGGATCGTCATAAAGCCGCCACCAGTCTTCGGGCAGCGGCGATGGCGCGAAGGCCGGATCGCTCGCGGAAATGAAGGGGCCGGACGACGCGGGACGTGAGGGGGATGCGACGTAGTCCGGCCCCACCGCGCACCCCGAAAGGGCGAGCGCGGAAAGAGTAGAAAGGGCGAAATGGCGGTATTTCATCATGGCACCTATTCGGCAGGCTGCAGGGCGAATTCGCCGCTGCCGCGGCCGCCGCGCAGCCGGGCGATGCGATCGCCCAGAGAGCGGCAGACGACGTAGAAGGTCGGAGTAAAAATCAGGCCGAAGCCGGTCACGCCCAGCATGCCGAAGCATACCGCCGTTCCCAGCGCCTGGCGCAGCTCCGCCCCCGCCCCGGTCGCGATCACCAGCGGCACCGAGCCGAGGATGAAGGCGAAGCTGGTCATCAGAATCGGCCGCAGCCTGGTGCGCGCCGCCTGCACTGCCGCCTGGGCGGGAGTCAGCCCGTCTTGCTCCTCGCCCTGGCGGGCGAATTCGACGATCAGGATCGCGTTCTTCGCGGCCAGTGCAATCAGGACGATAAGGCCGATCTGCGTAAGGACATTGTTGTCCATCCCGCGCAAATTCACTCCGATCATCGCCGCCAGCAGGCACATCGGCACGATCAGAATGATTGCCAGCGGCATGACCAGGCTTTCATATTGCGCGGCGAGCACGAGGAATACGAGCAGCACGGCAAGCGCGAATACGAGCATGGCGGTGTTGCCGGCATACTTCTGCTGATAGGCGATGCCCGTCCATTCGAAATCGAAACCGCGTGAGAGCGCCTCGCCTGCAATTTTTTCCATCGTCTCCAGCGACTGGCCCGAGGAATATCCGGGCGCCGTGTCGCCATCGACCGCAACCGCCGGAGCGAGATTGTAGCGTGTGACCCGATAGGGCCCGGTCGTGTCGCTCAGCGTCGCGACCGAGCCGAGCGGCACCATCGATCCATTCAGGGAACGCGTCTGCAGGTTGGCGATGTCCGAAGGACTGTCGCGGAATGGAGCGTCGGCCTGGGCTGTCACGCGGTAGGTCCGGCCAAGCAAATTGAAGTCGTTGACGAAGGCCGATCCGAGATAGACCTGCAGAGTCTCGAACACTTGCGATGGCGGCACGCCGAGGATCTGCGCCTTATCGCGATCAATATCGGCGCGCACACGCGGTGTGCCGGTATCGAAGAAGGTATAGACCCCGGCCAGGCCTTCCTGCTGGTTGGCCTGGGCGATGACCGCATTGGCGGCCTCCTCCAGCGCGCGATAGCCCTGGCCGTTCTTGTCTTCCACCATCATGCGGAAACCGCCTGCGGAGCCGATGCCGCGAATGACCGGTGGTTTGACGATCATCAGCCGCGCCTCGTTGATATCGGCCGTCGCCGCCTGAGCCTCGGCGATCAGTGCGTCCACCGTTTGGCCCTTGCCCGCGCGCTCCTCAAAGTCGTCGAGTACCCAATAGGCCGCGGCGGCGCTGGCCGACTGCGTTTCGGACGTGCCATCGAAGCCCGAGAGCATCACGGTACCCTCGATCCCTTCGATCGGAAGCATGCGCTCGGCGACCTTCTTCATCACCGCATCGGTGCGCGATGTGGCCGAACCCGGCGGGAGCTGAATCACGGTAAGGAAGTAGCCCTGGTCTTGCTGCGGGATAAAGCCGGTCGGCGTCATCCACAGCGCCGCGCCCGTCAGTGCGATCAGCCCGGCATAGGCTGTCATCATGCGCCTGGGCATGGTGACCACCTTCGCGGTCCAGCGCCCATAGGCTTCGCTGAAGCGCTCAAAGGCACGATTGAACTTGTCGCCCGCGCGATCGGCCAGCTGCCGCCAATAGGCGCCATCGGGCGCCGGCTCATGCGGGCGCAGCAACAGTGCGGAGAGCGCCGGCGAGAGCGTGAGCGAGACGATCAGCGAGATCACCGTGGCGGCCGAAATCGTCACCGCGAACTGCTGGTAGAAAGCCCCCGACATGCCGCCGATGAAAAGCGTCGGCACGAAAACCGCGCAGAGCACCAGCACGATCGCGATCAGCGCTGCACCGACCTCGTCCATCGAGGTGCGTGCGGCCTGGAGCGGGGTCATGCCGCTTTCGAGATTGCGTTCGACATTCTCGACCACCACGATCGCGTCGTCGACCACGATGCCGATCGCCAGCACCAGCCCGAACAGCGAGAGGTTGTTGAGCGAATAGCCGAGCATGGCGAGCACCGCGAAGGTACCGATCAGCGAGACGGGGATCGCCAGCACCGGGATCAGTGAGGCGCGCCACTTCTGCAAGAAGGCTACGATCACCAATACGACCAGCACGATCGCCTCGAGCAAGGTTTCGACCACCGCGTCGACCGATTGCTGGATGAATTCTGTAGGGTTGTAGACGATGCGATATTCGAGCCCCGCCGGGAAATCGGCCGAAAGCTCTTCCATCGCCGCCTGGACCGCTTCCGCCGATGCGAGCGCGTTGGAGCCGGGCTCCTGCAGCACGGGAATAATCACTGAATCGCGGTCATTGAGATAGGCCGAAGTGCTGTAATCCTGCGCTCCGATCTCGACCCTTGCCACGTCGCCGACGCGCACCTGGCGCCCTTCCGTGTCGGTGCGGATCACCACATTTTCGAACTGCTGCGGATCGGTGAAGCGGCCCTGCGTCTCGACATTGAGCTGGAAGGCGCTGTCCGGGCTCGGCTGCTGGCCGAGCGTGCCCGCAGCAACCTGGACGTTCTGCGCCCTGAGTGCCGAGACGATATCGCCCGCGGTAAGGTTGAGCGCGGCGGCGCGGCCGGGATCGATCCACACCCGCATTGCCAGTTCGCGGCTGCCGAACAGCTGCACGTCGCCCACGCCCTCGATCCGGGCGAGCCGGTCCTTGATCCGGGTCTGCGCATAGTTGGAGATATATTCGCGGCTGAGGGATTCGTCAGGCGAGATCAGGTTCACCACCAGCAGGAAGTCGGGCGTCGTCTTGCGGGTGACGATGCCCAGGCGCTGCACTTCCTCGGGCAGGCGAGGCTCGGCGATGGCGACGCGGTTCTGAACCAGCACCTGCGCCTCGTCGAGATCGGTACCCTGCTCGAAGGTGACCGTGACCGTCACTCTCCCGTCGCCGGTCGACTGGCTGGAGAGGTAGAGCATGCCGTCCACCCCGTTGATTTCCTGTTCGATCGGGTTGGCGACCGTGTCTGCCACCGTCTCGGCGGAAGCGCCGGGATAGACGGCCGTGACGGTGACCGTCGGCGGCACGACTTCCGGGTACTGCGACACCGGCAGGAAGAAGTAGGAGATCGCCCCGATCAGGGTGATCACGATGGCGATCACCGCGGCAAAGATCGGCCGGTCGATGAAGAAGCGGGACAGGCGCATTGGAGGCTCCTGGTGGAAACTGGGGGCGGGATCGCTGGAGGCTTACGTCGCCGCTAACCGGCGCTCTTTGTCTTGCCGGACGGCGCTTCGGCGGTGGCAGCCTCGGGTCGTTCGGGCTGAGGCGGATCGATCCGGCCTCGCCGCGCGGTCACCTTGCTGCCGGGGAAGGCCATCTGCGTGCCTTCGATCACCACCCGGTCGCCGGGCGCAAGGCCGCTGCGGACTACACGCAAGCCCCCCTCGATCACCGGCCCGAGTTCGACTTCCTTCGCCGAAACCGTGCCGTCCTTGGCAACGACCAGCAGCAGCTTGCGCGTCTGGTCGGTCTGCACGGCGGTATCGGGCACAAGCAGCGCCGTTTCCTTGCCGCCGCTCGCCAGGCGCATATTGCCGAACATGCCCGGAGTGAGGAAACCGTCGGGATTGCGGACCACGGCGCGGGCGCGGATCGTGCCCGAATTGGGATCGAGCCCGTTATCGGTGAAATCGAGTTCGCCGTGCCACTGATAATCGGCTTCGTCCTGCAGCCTGATGTCCACCTGGGCGCCGCGATCGAGGCCCTCGCGCCGCGCCTTGAGGAACAGCCCTTCGGAGCCGTCGAAGGTGAAATAGAGCGGATCGATCGCATTGATCGTAGTCAGCAGCGTGGCCGCGGCGCCGTCGCCTGCTGCGACAAGATTGCCCGGATCGATGCGGCGGTCGGAAATGCGCCCGCCGATCGGCGCACGAACCGTGGTGAATTCGACATCCAGCCCGCGCGATCGCACCCGCGCCTGGGCGGCGGCGAGAGCCGCCTGGCCGGCGTTCACCCGTGCCCGCAGCGCGTCGATCTCGTTCGCGGCGACGGCATCGTCCTCTACCAGCCGCATGGCGCGTTCGAGGTCGCTCCGGGCGAGCGCCAGATCGCTTCTCGCGGTGGCGACGCCTGCCTGCGCTTCGGCCAGCGCCGCACGATAGGAACGCGGATCGATGGTGAAGAGCGCCTGCCCGGCGCGCACGATCTGCCCGTCGCGGAAATGGACGGCGGTCACCTGGCCCGAGACGCGCGGGCGCAGCTCGACGCTGCGGCTCGCCACGAACCGGCCGATATAATCGTCCCACTCGGTCACTTCGCGTTGCAACGGCGTGGCTACCGTGACGACCGGCGGCGGCGGGGCGGCGGCCGGCGCGCTCCCTCCGCGAAGCAGGAACCAGGCGAGTGCTGCAGCTACGGCCAGCAATGCGATCCAGCCGATCCGGCGCCACCGGCGCTGCGGCGCGCCGTCTTCGCGGAAATCTTCGAGCTGGTTCAATTCGATCGGCGTCAGATCGTTCATCGTCGGTCCCTCGGCGGAGCTGCAAGCGCTCCGTTCGGCATGAGTGGCAAGCGTGCGAAGGCATCTCCGGAAGCGCGCGGCTTCCGAAGGAACCTTCCGTGAATTCGGTCGTTTCAAGCCCGGTATAATCCGGATCTTGCGGGTTCTGCGCCCGACGAAGCTATCCGCACCGCCGACCGGAAAGCCCGGACGGCGAATCGCGAAAGCCTCTCCCAGTGCTTTCTATACCGATAAGTATGTAAT
>DASWIR010000263.1:0-2914 GCA_036397575.1 Alteraurantiacibacter sp.
GTTCGAAGGTCTGACGCGGGCCAAGGTGGGAACAAGGCGGGTCATCGGCATCCTGCAGGCGATGAAGGCCGCGGGCGCGCTGCATGCCGAAATCGTAGTCCAATAATCGGGGAAACAGATGTGGATCAGCTGACAACCATATTGCTTACGAAGGCGCTGGACGGCCTGGCGCTGAGGTCGGCGGCTATTTCGCAGAATGTCGCCAATGCCAATTCTCCCGGATACGAACCGGTGCGGGTTTCCTTCGAGAGCGAACTGGCTGCGGCCGCCGGAAACGGCGCGGATGCAGTCAGAGACGTGCAGCCCAAAATCATCCACCAGTCACAGGAAGGTGCCGCGCAAGGGGTGCGTCTCGATCTCGAGCTCGCGGATGCCTCCAAGACGGCGCTCCGTTACAACGCGCTGGTCGACATTCTCAACCGCCAGATGCAGCTGGCGAGGCTCAGCATTCAAGGGGGACGCCGCTGATGGACGCGATGGAAATCAGCCTGAGCGGGCTCGACGTCGAATGGAAGCGGCTCGAGATCATCGCCCAGAACCTGGCCAATGTTAATACCACGCGTACCGGCGACGGCGGCGCATACCTGCCCCTGCGCCTGGTTTCCGGGCCGGGCGAGACATTCCAGCAGGTGCTGAGTGAGCAAAGGGGGCAAGGCCAGGCGCTGGGCGGCGTAGCCGTTTACGGGATCGAGCCAACCGATTCCGCCGCGCGCCGCGTCTATGAGCCCAACCACCCCCACGCGGAAGTGGATGGCTTCGTCAGCTATCCCGGGGTCAACCACTCGGAAGAAATGACGCTGATGATCAAGACCGCCCGCGCCTATGAGGCCAATCTGGTGGCGATGGCGGCCGCGCAGCAAATCTATTCGAGCGCGCTCCAGATCGGACGCCAATCATGATCGAAGCGATCTCTTCGGCGGCACTGGGGCTCGACGGATCCTCTCCGGCCATTCACCAATTGGCGGGTTCGAATGCGGGGCATATTTCGGCCGGCCCGATTGCATCTCCCGACGGTCAATTCGAAAACGTGCTGGCCAGCAGCCTGCAAGCGGTCGACCAGAAGGTCTCCGCCGCCAACGACCTCGTCCGCCAGTTCGCGGTGGACGACAGCATTGCCGTTCACGAAGTCACTTTCGCGCTGGAAGAGGCCCGCCTGTCCATGGAGCTCGCAATGCATGTGCGGGAGCGGCTGGTGGAGACCTACCGCGAACTCATGAACATGCAGCTTTAGGGACGTCGGGGTCGCCCAATGCCGCTGGAGCGCAAACAGCTGATCCTTTTCGCGAGCCTTTTCACGGCCGTCGTGATCGTCCTTTCGCTGGGATATTTTCTTTTCCTGAAACCCGATTTCGGCGTTCTGTACGAGGATATTCGCGACACGGACGCCGCCGCAATCGTATCGGAACTGGAAGCGCAAGGCATCGAGTATCGCCTCGGCGACAACGGCCACCGGGTCCTCGTTCCGCGAGCGGACATCGACCGGGCACGCGTGCTCATCGCCGGGTCGGGCATCGCAATGGGCGGCGTCGTGGGCTTCGAGCTGTTCAACGACAGCGACATGGGGCTGACCGAATTCGCCCAGAAAGTGAACTATCAGCGAGCCCTGCAGGGCGAGTTGGCCCGGACGATCATGATGATGGACGGCGTGGCGTTTGCCCGCGTCCATCTTTCAATCCCGGAGCGTTCGCTGTTTCGCGCAGATGCAACCGAGCCGAAAGCGGCCGTTACGGTGGAACGGCAGCGCGGGCGCCGCCTGGGCCAGGAACGGGTCAACGGAATGCAGCGCCTTGTCGCCTCGGCGGTGACGGGACTGGAAGCCCGCGACGTGGCGATACTGGATGAGACCGGGCAGCTGCTGAGCGCGGCCCCGGAAGCAGGCAGAGCGGTCGACGCACTCGACGAACGCTCGGCGCTCGAGCAATATTTCCGGGCCCGCGCCCAGGCCGCCGCAAACGCAATTCTGGTCAGCACTCCCTTTGAAGTCAGGGTCAATGCCATCGGCGGGGTCAATCGGCGGCAAGCTGCTGCCGGCAACGATCAGGCCGATCCAGGCGGAAGTGATGGCGGCGAAGCACGCAGCTCGCCGCCATCGCGCGATTTCCGCCTGCGCATGGCGATCCGCACCGAGGATCCGCTTGCACGGGAAGACGAAGACCTGGCCCGAAGCGCGGTAGAGCGGGCGGTGGAATTCAACGCCGAGGCAGGCGACATGCTGGTCTTCGAGACCGGTCCGTTGGGTGCAGCACAAACTGGAGCCTATTCCGGCGACCTTTTCGCAGCACCCGGCGGTGTCCCGAACGAACAGGCGCAACCGGTCGATCTCGCAATTCCGGCCGCATCCATACCGGCATCGTGGAATTCGGCATGGCTCGCCCTGATCGCCATTGCCGGCGCAGGCCTGACCTTCCTCTTCATCAGACGGAAACGGCGTCTCTCGCCGACAGAGCGCCAGTCGTTTGCGGCACTGCTCGAAGCGCGCCTCTCCGGAGACGAGGACCTGCTCGATGCGCGGTGAAATGGCCTCCGGCGATCCGCTCCTGGTGCGATGGCGCGCCCTTTCGCGGAAAGATCGCGACGCGATCCTGGCATCATTCCCGGCGGAACGGCGGCCCAGGCTCGAGCAAAGCCTGCATCGTTTCGAGATCGAAGCCGAAGCGCAGGAATGGCAGGAACGCGATAGTATGGCCGGTCATTCGTCGTGGCTCGCAAGCCTGATCGAAGAAGCCCTGGCGAATGAAGAATGCAGCCAGGCAGGGATCAAACCGAAAGCAAGGCAAGCGCTGCTGGATGCGCACGAGGCGGCCGAACAGTCCGGCACACCATTATCGCCGCCCTCGCTGGTCGAATTGCTGATCGACCTGTTCCCCAGGTTCCGGGGGGCGAAATGAGCACGCTGGTCAAATCCTCCGACGGC
>DASWIR010000264.1:0-8690 GCA_036397575.1 Alteraurantiacibacter sp.
TGACTTCGGCGACCGAACTCGAAGGCCAAGCCACTGTCCTGCGCCATCAGGTCGAGGACTTTCTCGCCCACGTGCGCGCTTCCTGAACGGAAAGGCCGGGATCCGGTCCTTCGAGACGGGCTCTCAGCCTGCGGCTTCGAGCCCTCCTCAGGACGAACGGTAAAATTTAGTTTCACCTTTCCGTTCGTCCCGAGGAGGGCTCGAAGGACTGGATCCCGGCCTTTTCATTCAGGAAGCGCGCACATGGGCGAGGAAGTCCTCGACCTGATGACGCAGGACAGTGGCCTGGCCTTCGAGTTCGGTCGCCGAAGTCAGGACCTGTGCTGCCGCTGCCCCGGTGGCGAGCGACGATTCCCGAACTTGAGAGACGTTATCGGACACCTGATCGGTGCTGCGCGCGGCGAGGTCGATCGAACGAGCGAGGTCCTGCCCGGCAACGGATTGCTGGTCCACTGCGGCGGCGATCGACACGGCGGTCGATTCCAGCTGTTCGATCTGTTCGGAGATCGAGCGAAGGGCTGAAACGCTGTCGCCGGTCGAAGCCTGGATAGCGCGAATCTGTTCGGCGACTTCCTCGGTCGCGCGGCTGGTCTGCGAGGCCAGTTCCTTCACTTCGGAAGCCACCACCGCAAAGCCCCGGCCGGCCTCGCCGCCGCGCGCCGCCTCGATCGAGGCATTGAGCGCCAGCAGGTTGGTGCGCTGGGCGATGGTCGAGATCATTTCGACGATCTTGCCGACCTGTTCGGCGGAGGATGACAGTGCGGAGATCGTGCTGTCGGCTTCGCCGGCCGCTCCGCTCGCCTTGCGGGCCAGCTCGGCGGAATTGGTCGCCTGACGGCTGATCTCACCGATCGACATCGCGAATTCGTCGCTCGCGGCGGCCGCTGCCGTCACGCCGGAAGAGGCCTCTTCCATCGCCTTGGCGACTTCGCCGGTCTTCGCCGCAGACTCTTCTGCCGACGCCGCCATCGAGCTGGCGGTCGACTGTAGCTGGCTGGCCGCCGCCGACACGCCGCCGACGACTTCGCCAACGGTCTGTTCGAACTTGGCGGCAAGACCCTGAAGTTGCTGGCTCTGCTGGTTGTGCAGTTCGTTGCGTTCCCTGATCTGCTCATCGCGTTCGGTATGCATTTTTTCGAACTGGTCCAGGCTCATCCGCGACCGGTCGAGGAAGCGGGCCATTTCACCGATTTCGTCGGAACGCTCCATCCCCGGCACTTCGATGTCCGTGCTGCCGATGGCAAGCCGGCCCATCGCCGATGACATGCGCTTCAGTGTGGACGCGAAATCGAAAATCGTGCGCGTCGCCGCAAAGGTGATAGCAACGAGTACGGCGATCGAAATCATTGTCAGGACCGAAAGCAGGCTCGAACGGTCGTCGCTTTGCACGAGCGAAACGATTTCCAGCGCGGCAAGCACCAGCGCAACGGAGAGATTGGCCCCCATCAGCAGGCGAAACTTGTCCACCAGGCTTCCATTGGTCAGTCGCGACATTATTCCGCCTTCCGGTTGAGATTGATGGAGCGGACCAAATTCCGCATCGGTGTCGGTGGAGAAATCTTCCACGAGATCGCTAAGGTTGCTCATGCTGCCCTCGTCTTGTCCTGCTTATGTTTGGACGCTTTCGGCTTGGCCCTGGCCTGCGCTGCGATGAGGCCGGTGACCTCCTCGCATGGCATGGCCTTGTGGTAGAGCCAGCCCTGGATGTGATCGCACCCTGCGGTGCGCACCAGATCGGCTTGTGCTTCGGTTTCCACGCCTTCCGCGGTCACCGCCATTTCCAGTGTGCGCGCGACGGTGATGCTCGAGAGCATCATGGCCCGCGATCCTTCGTCATCGGCGGCATTGACTACCAGCGAACGGTCGAGCTTGAGCTTCTCGAAGCGGAACTGCCTGAGAAAGCCGATCGACGCGTAACCGGTGCCAAAATCGTCGAGTGCGACATTGACCCCGAAGCCGCGGATCACGTTGATGCAGCGTTCGGCCACCAGCGGATCGAGCACAAGGCAGGTCTCGGTGACTTCCAGCTCCAATCGTTCGGGCGGAAAACCGGTTTCTTCCAGGATAGTGCCGAGCTGGATCGGGAATTCGGGATTACCGAGTTGCGCCGCGGAAATGTTGACCGCCAGTTTGATATCGCCCCAATCGGCGGCATCGTCGCAGGCGCGGCGGAGCACCCACAGGCCGATCGCATTGATGAGGCCGGTTTCTTCGGCGATCGGAATGAACACGCTGGGGCCGATCTTGCGCCCGCTCAGAGGCTCCCAGCGGAGCAGCGCCTCAACCGCCACGATGGCGCGCGTGTGGGCATCGACCAGCGGCTGATAATGGACCACAAATTCGTCGCTCCCTAGGGAGTGGCGCAGCTCGGCATCGATTTCGCGGACATTCTCGCGGTTCTTGTCGAAATCCTCGGAGAACCAGGTGCAGCGCATCTTGCCACCATTCTTGGAAGCGTACATTGCGACGTCCGAGCGGCGCAGCAATTCGGACGATGTGAGGCCATCCTTGCCGTCGCTGCGCGACAGTCCGACGCTGGCGCCGATCACTATGCGGCGATCCTCGATATGCAGCGGTTCGCGCATGCGTTCGATCAGGCGGCGGCAGATTCCCTCGAGGATATTGCCCGCGATCGGTCCGATAACCGCGACGGCGAATTCGTCCCCGCCCAGGCGATAGCAATGCCCTTCCTCGCCGCAAACCTCGGCAATGATGGCGCCGCAGTCCTTGATCAACTGGTCGCCCACTCCATGGCCGTAATGGTCGTTGACCGACTTGAAACCATCGAGATCGATCAGGGCAAGGGCGATCTCTTCGCCTTCTTCCGCCAGTTGCTTGATGTCGCAATGCAGCGCACGGCGATTGGGCAGCAGGCTGAGGCTGTCGGTCATGCTCAGCATCTGCAGGTTTTCGACCCTGCTCATACCGAAATAGACCAGCGCTCCGGCTGCCGAAAGGTAGATCAAGGCACTGAAAATAATGAAGAATGGAGAGATTCTGGGCGCAGCTTCTCCCACGCCGAACAGCAAGGCCGCCAGCAGACAGAATACCAGTGACAACACTGCGATCGGTGCGAACACCAGCACGTGCTGTGTGGATTGCTTGCGGGTCCGCAAACTGCCCAAAAGCTAGGCCCCCTCTCGAATGATCGGCACAATGCCCGACTATCCAACCCTAGCTTTCAATAGCTAAGGAAGCGTAAAGCTCTGGTTTACCCTGTTAAGTCAGGGATTCCGGGGCTCAGCGAATTTTCGGGGCCGCCATCCTTAAAGGTCGGGAATCGGCGGTGGGCGCCTAGACCGGTTCGTAGAAATTCTGTTTACCGGGCGCCGGGCGGAAGCTCTCGGTTTGGCCGATCACCGTTTCGCCGGCACCCAGCATCATCCAGCCATCCTGCGCCAGTACCGTATGGATGCGTCCGAAAGCCACCCTGCGCGTTTCCGAGGAGAAGTAGAGCAGCACATTGCGGCACAGAACCAGATCGAATCGGCATGTATGCGGTTGCGGGTCGAGCAGATTGTGCTGTTCGAACTGGACCATGCGCTGGAGCTTGGCGTTGGGGCGCCAGCCCTTGATCGTCTCGTCGAAAAACGACAGCATCTGCGAAACGCCGAGGCCGCGCTGGATCTCGAATTGCGAATAGCATGCGTCGCGCGCCGCCTCGATCACCTTGGCCGATACGTCCGTGCCGAGAATCTCGATCGTCCAATCCTGCCAGCGGGCGGGCTGTTCGGCAAACAGCATGGCGAGCGAGAATACTTCCTGCCCCGTCGAACAGCCTGCGGACCAGATCGAGAGGCGTTTGGTATCCTTCCGCTTTTCCGCAAGATCGGGAAGCACCTGCCGGGTCAGTATATCGAAGAGCTGGCGGTCGCGGAAGAAATAGGTTTCGTTGTTGAGCAGCGCTTCGACTACACGTTGCGTGAGGCGCGATCCGTCCGGGCCGTCGAGCAAACATACCAGCGCATCCACGTTGGACACGCCCAGCTCGCGATAGATGCCGGACAGTGCGGTGCCGATCCGCCACTGGCGACTTTCCGTCAGCTGCTGTCCGGTCCGTTCGGAGAGCAGTTCGGCGATGATTTGGCCGGAAATGGAATCGCTCATTTCCACGCCTCCATATCCGCTTGGGCGGCGACGGCCTTGGCCAGTTCCTCCGGCGGCATGACCGCCGATGCCGCGCCGCTTTCCCACACCGCTCGAGGCATGCCCCATACGGCCGAACTTTCCTGATCCTGGGCGAGCACGGTGCCGCCCTGGTCGACGATCCTGGTCGCGCCTTCGGCCCCGTCGCGGCCCATGCCGGACAGGACCACGCAGATCGCATGGCGGCCGAAACAGCCGGCAAGCGAGTCGAAGGTCGGGTCCGCCGAGGGCGTACACCCGCTCGGCGTCGGGAAATTCTCGACCGCAAACAGAAAATCGTTCCCCGCCTTGCGCACCATCAGGTGTCCGGTGCCCGGTGCGACATAGATGTGGCCAGGACGCATCCGCATCCCGTCCTGCGCCAGTACGGCTGGACGGCCCGAGGCGGTCTCAAGCTGGCGGGCGAAAACCGGCATGAAGGAGGCGGGCAAGTGCTGCGCGACCAGAATCGGCATCCTGACCTCGCGCGGCAGCGCACGAAAAAACTGCCCCAGCGCATGGATTCCGCCAGTCGAGGCGCCGATGCCGAGCACGCGCTTGCGTGCCGGGACGGACGCGAAGTTCGCCGGGCGCACACGCGCCGGCGGCATGGCTTGCACGAAGCAGCGCTCGCGCCTGACGAGACCCAGCGCACGGATTTTTTCGAGCAGGCGAGCGCGGTAGCCAACGTCGAAAGTTCCCGAAGTCGGCTTGGGCAGTGTGTCCGCTGCGCCCATGGCCAGAGCTTCCAGCGTCGCTTCTGCGCCTTCGACCGTAAGCGCGGAAACGACCAGCACCTGCGCGCCCTGGCCCTTTTCGAGGATTTCCGGCAGCGCGTGCAGGCCGCCGCGGCCGGGCATTTCCAGGTCGAGCAGGATCAGGTCGACATCGGTCGTACGCAGCTTTTCCAGCGCGTTTTCGGCGCTGGTCGCCGAGGCTACGACCTGCAGATCTTCCTCTCCATCGATAGTGCGTTCAAGAACCGTACGCGCAGTGATCGAATCGTCGACCACCATGACCCGCACTGGTCCGCGCGGATCGCGGGCAGCACCAGTGCTTCGCCGGTTCGCAGGGGCGAGCGACACAGAGCGGTACCTCAGGCGACGCCGACGAGCTGCAACTTGATCTGAAGCGTTTCGTGATCGAACGGCTTCATCACATATTCGTCGGCGCCAGCATCGATTGCTTCGCGAATATGCGCAATGTCATTTTCCGTGGTGCAGAACACGACTTTCGGCGACGCGCCATCGGGACGGGCGCGAAGCGCGGTGATGAAGTCGATGCCGCTCATGACCGGCATGTTCCAGTCCAGCAGGATCAGATCCGGCATCTTCTCGTCGCAGGCGTCGAGCGCTTCCTGGCCGTTGGCAGCCTCGTCCACTTCGAAGCCAAGCGATTCGAGAATGTGCCGCGAAACCTTGCGGATCACTCGGGAATCATCGACGATCAAACAGTTTTTCATTGTCCCGTTTCCTTTTGCGGCCCCTCTAGTAGCCCATTTTGGTAAGGAATGGCTTAAGCTGCCACCTTATCGACCGGTTTCGGTTTGCCGTTCGGGCCTTCGATAATTGCCGGGATATCGGCGAGCAGCACGGGGCCCTCTGCGGTTTCGATCATACCCTGGGCGGCATGGCGCCAGCCTTTTTTCAGCGCGGTGGTGATTTCCGCCGCTTCGCTCAGGCCTTCCGTTACATCTTCGACCGCATCCACCAGCAGGGCATAGTGATGTCCCTTTTCCTTGACCACCACGGCACGCCGGCCCTCGGATCTTTCCTCGCGCAGCTGCAACGAGATCGCGCAGTCGATCACCGTCAACGGCTGGCTGCGCAGTGCGGCCAGGCCTGCCACATGGGCCGCGCAGCGCGGCACCGGGGTGATCTTGCCGAGGTCGATGACCGATTGGACCTGCGATGCGAGAATCGCGACCCTTTCCCCGTCAATGATTACCAGAAGCAGCAGTTCCCCCATGATCAGCTCCCTGTCCGCGCGGCCTTGAGCGCGGCCATCAAGCCGTCGCGGTCATACCGATAGATCGACCTGTCGTTCTTGGTGCGGGTGTCTTTGGCCGTGCGCAGCAGGATCGCCTGGGCGCCATTTAGCTTGGGCTTGCTTTTGCCGTTGCTTGCCACAGCTATAGCCACATCCGCCTCTTCCCCAGCCCTCTCATCAATCACGCGATAGCCGGCGCTTTCGACGAGCGGGCGCAGGAAATCGCGCATCCATGGATCGTCCGAAGGGATGCGGCAGACGGGCGACGTGGCTTCGGCCGCCTCCATCCCGAATGCCTCGAACAGCGCCAGGCAATCGACGATCTCGGTCGGCTGGCCACCGATCAGAGCAAGAGCGTTGCTGCCATCGCGATCGCTCGCCTTGGTCGCGTTTTCCGTCAGCGAGACGAGGTCGATCATTTCCTCGAAGGCGAGGGCGACCTCGCCCGAACCGTCGGAAATGCGGAACAGGCTGAGCTTCTCGCCCAGCTCGAAATCCTCCGGAATACCGGCGAGCGGCAGAATGCGCTCCTCGATCACCACCTTCGAATTAATCCCTGCGAGGCGGACCTTGTCTTGCAGAACCTTCTCGACGCGGATCACTGCGCTCATCGCCACTGCACGGCGCACGCCGTCAAGGGCGGAGAACAGCATCATCGGCACGGCCTGCTCCTCCTCCACCTCGCGCGAGTCGAGGTTCGCGATATAGGAACGGTGCTGCACTTCCTGGATCATGCCGGCCTCGCGTGCGAGGCCGGAAATGTCGAGCATCAGCACCGGGCTGCCATCGTCGAGCTGGGTGGTGCCGACATAGAAGCCGGTCGCCATGATTTCCGGTGTAATCGGCTTCACCACCAGTTCCTCGTGATTGAGGATTTCATCGACCGCAAGCGCGAATGTGTCGCCGCCGACCAGTCGGATAACGAGGAAGATTGAGCCGATCTGGGCGCCGGCTTCTGCGGTCTGGAGCACGTCGGCGACCGGCAGGGCCGCGATGCGGCGTTCCCGAATGGTGATGAACGACTTCCCGCCCAACTGCACGCGGCGCGCGTCTCCTTCGGGAATGCCCACGATCTCGTCGACATAGGAGCGCGGAATAGCGAAGATGTGGTCACCGACCGAGAAGGTGAGCGAGGGCACGATGCTCAGCGTCAGCGGGACATTGAGCAGGATGCGGGTGCCCGAACCTGGCGTGCTGTCGATCGAGAGCGAACCGCCAGCGCGTTCGATATTGGCGCGCACAACATCCATACCCACACCGCGCCCGGAAATCGCCGAGGCTTGGTCGCGAGTGGACATGCCCGCTTCGCAGATCAGCGCATTGCGCTCGCGCGGGCTGAGGTTTTCGGCTTCCTCCTGAGTCAGGGTGCCGGCAGCGATCGCTTTGGCAACCAGCTTGTCGGCGTCGATGCCGCGCCCGTCATCGACAATGCCGATCCGGATCTCATTGCCCGTCTGGCGGGCGGAGATCGATAGCGTTCCGATTTCGCGTTTGCCCGCCGCGCGGCGCTCGGCCGGCGTTTCCAACCCATGATCGATCGCATTGCGGATCATGTGCATCATCGGGTCGCGGATCAGTTCGATCATTTCGCGGTCGAGCTCGACATCGCCGCTTTCCAGCTCGATCATCACTTGCTTGCCGAGTTCGGCCGAGAGGTCGCGCACAACCCGCGGATAGGTGGAGAAGAGCTGTTCGATGCGCTGCATGCGCGTGCGGGTCATCGCATCGCGCACTTCGGTAAGGATGGTGGACAGGCGATTGAACGGAGCTTCAAGCCCGGTTTCGCCGTTCATCGCGTGAAGCCGCCGTGCCAGATCGTTGCGCGCCACAACCATGTCGGACACACCGCTCATTACCCGGTCAAGCAATTCGACCGGCAAGCGGATGGAGCGTTGCGGTCCGCCCTTGCGGATTCTGGGACCACCGCCTGTGACGGCGGCCTTGATTTCGCCCGCATCGGGCTCGGCATCCTCTTCCAGTGCCGCGATCAGGGGCTCGTCGTCGCTCTCGGGAAAGTCCTGCCCGGCTTCCAATGCCTCGATCATTTCGGAGATGCGATCGATGATCGCCAGCACTGCGTCGACCAGCGCGCTATCGGGCTTGCGCTGGCCCGAACGGATGTCCGACAGCGCGTCTTCGGCGAAATGACTCAGCTTTTCGAGACGCGGCAGGTCGAAGAAACCGCAATTGCCTTTCACGGTGTGGAAAAAGCGGAAAATGGAATCGAGCAGTTCCTTGTCGCCCGGGTCCGTCTCCCAAGCGACAATCTGCGTTTCCAACGCTTCGAGCAATTCGCGGCTCTCGGCGACGAATTCCCCAAGCAGTTCATCCATTGCTACCACCCCCGATGTGCACAGCGTGCCTTAATGAAGCTGGATGGTTAACAATCCGTCACAATTGGGGATTTGAGCGGCGGGCTGGCGGGAACGCAGGCAAAGCTCGCGCGCTTTGCCAGAAAGGGCAGATGCAGGTTTGGCCGAGAGCAGGCTCTATCGACCGGTGAAAAAGCGCCGCTGGGGTACGCTGGCGCTGGTAGTGCTGGCCCATGCCGCGGCCATATTCGGTCTCGGCTACGC
>DASWIR010000265.1:0-1996 GCA_036397575.1 Alteraurantiacibacter sp.
ATGAATGACGAGGTCATGTGTTCTCTCATTGCCTTGCTGCATGAGCGCGGTGTGGTCGTGATCAAGGATCAGCATATTTCCGATGCCGACTATGTCAGATTCGGCCATTTCTGGGGGCGTCCGCTGGAATTCTTCCTCGCCCAACATCGCGAGGAGGCGTTTCCCGCGTTGATCCGCATCAACAATGATCCCGCGACACCAGCATCCATGCGGGACGGTGCAGTCCACTGGCATTCGGACAGCAGTTATGAGGAAGAACCGGCGGCGGTCACGATGCTCTATGGCAAGGAAGCGCCTCACGAGGGCGGCGTCACGCATTTCGCCAGCACGTCCGCCGCCTATGGTGCCTTGCCAGAGGAGATGAAGGCGCAGCTTGACGGGCTGGTCGCCATTCACGAGCTCGGCAAGGCGCCCTGGATCGAGGGCGAAACGCCGCCAGACCCCGACCGCCCGGCGCACGATATAGCCCGCCAGCGGCACCCGGATGTCAACGGCGGTCGGATATTAGGCCATTGTGGCGGAGTAAAAGCAGGCCATTGGTTGCGCGCTGGGATGATATGCAAAGGGCCCCGATCGGGGCCCTTTGCATATCATGGCCGTGATCGGGGATCAGGCGGCGGTAATTTAGCTGACGCTGGCCTTCGGCTCGCCGGTGTCTGGGTCGATGGCGCCGGTGGCCTGGTTTTGCTCTGCCCCGACGGTACGGCGGGCGGATTGCTTGAGGCGGTAACTGTCGCCGTTCATGGCCAGGATGCTGACGTGGTGGGTGAGCCGGTCGAGCAGCGCGCCGGTGAGCCGCTCGGATCCCAGGACCTGCGTCCAGTCCTCGAACGGGAGGTTGGATGTGACGATCGTCGATCCCCGCTCATAGCGCTGCGAGAAGGTCTCGAACAAGAGCTCTGCCCCCGTAGGCGAGAGCGGAACGTAGCCCAGCTCATCGACGACCAGCAGCTTCACGGCGGCCAGGTCGCGCTGCATTTTGAGTAGCCGCTTTTCGTCTCTTGCCTCCATCAACTGGTTCACCAGCGCCGCAGCGGTCGTGAACGCGACCGTGAAGCCCTTCTGGCAGGCCGCCAGACCCAGGGCGAGCGCCACATGGGTCTTGCCCGTGCCACTGTTGCCCAGCGCGATGATATTTTCGCGCCGCAGGATATATTCGCAGCGCGCCAGTTCCAGCACGAGCATCTTGTTGAGGCTGGGGATGGCCGTGAAGTCGAACGTGTCGAGGCTCTTTACCGCCGGGAACCGGGCGGCACGGATCCGGCGCTCGACCGTGCGGCGCTCCCGATCGATCAGTTCCAGTTCGATGAGCCGCAGCAGGTAGCGGCTATGATCGACGCCATCGCGCGCGCATTCCCGGGCCAGCCTTTCATATTCCCGCAGCACCGTGGGCAGTTTGAGCTGCTTGAGATGATGCGCGAGCAGAACCTGCGGCGTCCCCGCCATGGTGCCGGTCGGCATCTTGTCCTCTGTGACCCGGTTCATGCCGCCAGCCCCGGCACGAGCGCCGCATAATCAGCGGCGCGCGTCGTCTTCACCTCCATTTTGGGCAGGTGGGGATAGGCTGCCAGATCCAGGCGGGTAGGCCGTCGTTCGATGCGCGCCAGCGCGATCTGCTTGACCGCATCGAAGCCGATTGCGCCGATATGGATCGCCTCGTTCACCGCGAAGGTGACAGCCTCCATCGGGATCGCTTCCAGCAGGCGGAGCACCTGGATGAACTCGCGTTTGCCCTTGTTACCCATGCGCGCCTCGAGAAGATGGCGCATATGCTGGAACGCTTGCGGAAGGGCCCAGTCCTGCAACGCAGCGGCCTGATCGAGCGCATTGGGCTTGGTCTCGATCAGCGCCAGATAATGCAGCGGGTTCGCTACGAACATGGCTTCCCCATAACAGCGGGCATGTCGGGCGATCTCCTGATTGCCGCACAGGATGACGACCGTGTCGACAAAGCCCTTCACCAAGACATCCTGGAAGCCGTAACGGGTGGGCACCG
>DASWIR010000266.1:0-4370 GCA_036397575.1 Alteraurantiacibacter sp.
CCCGCCGGTCTCGATGTCGATGATACGCGAACGGCGATTGCCGAGTGGCAGGCCGCGCAACGAGGTACGCCCCGCGATCTGCAGGCCTTTTACAGGCGGGTGATAGCCGCGATTCGCGAGGTCGATCCACTTACGCCGATTATGGTCGACGCGGGCATCTACGCAGATACACAAAGCCTTGCGGTGTGGGACGGGCCGCTCGCCGATCCCAGGGTGCTCTATGCCGTGCATATGTACACGCCGTGGGAGGCAACCAGCCTTCCCAATCAGCGAGCCGGGTTCACCCGGCGCTATCCCGGCTTCGAGGCGGATTATGAAGGGCGCAGACTGGTGTGGAATCGCGAGGCGGTTGACGCCCATCTCTCCCTCGCCTTCGAATGGGCCGGAGAGCATGGCCTGCCTCCGGGCAGGGTGGTGGTGTCGGAATTCGGCTGCCTGCGGCGCTGGCCCGATTGTGCAGCCTATCTGGGCGATGTGATATCCGCGATCGACCGGCGCGATGGCCACTGGGCTTTTTACACCTTCCGGCCGGACGAATGGGACGGGATGGATTATGAACTGCCCCCCTCGGTGACTCCGGGGCAATATTACTGGCGCAAGGAGCGGGGGACGATGGATGCGTTGCCGCGCGACGGATCGTTGATGGAATTGATCAAGCGGCGGCTTTCACCAAACGACGACTGACAAGGCAGGTTCGCTTGACCCAGGCATCGAAGATCGATCTGAAAAAGGCGCTGAAGCCCTTCTTCTCGGCTCCCACCGGGGAATTCGAGGAGATCGAGCTTCCCGCCGTCTCCTACCTGATGATCGACGGTAAGGGCTCTCCGGGCGATTCGCCTGCCTACCAGGCCGCTTTGCAGACGCTTTATCCCGCAGCCTACGCGCTCAAATTCTTCAGCAAGAACACAATCGGCCGAGACTATGTCGTGCCGCCGCTCCAGGGCCTTTGGTGGTCGGAGAAGAGTGATGCCTTTGCCGCCGGGCGGCGCGACGAATGGCAATGGACCTTGATGATCATGGTGCCGGACTGGATCGGGCAGGAGCAATTCGCCGAAGTCATGGACCGGCTGAAATCGAAGAAGCCGGAGATCGATTTCTCGGGCTTGCGAATGGACTCGCTGCATGAAGGCCGCAGCCTGCAGAAGCTCCATTTGGGCAGCTTCGCCGACGAGGCGCCTGCGCTGCATCACCTGCACACTGAATTGATGCCGTCACTCGGCCTTACCTTCAACGGCCATCATCATGAGATATATCTGAGCGATCCGCGCAAAGTGGCGCCGGAAAAATTGCGCACCATCCTGCGGCAGTCGGTTCGTCCCGTCTGAGCCGGAGGCGCAGCGATATGCTCGGCGAGGCCGCCCGGCCAGGATCAGTAGTAGACCAGCTCGACCGTGAAAGTGCCATTGTAGATGCCGGGCAACTGGTTTGCCCCGACATTGAGCTGTCCGCCGACGCTGAAGCTGAAGAAACCATCGGGCGCTCCGATGCGGAAATAGCGCCAGGCGGTTTGCAGCGGCACAACCGGCGTTGCCGCCATGGTGAGGTTGCTAATCGTCATGTTCGCGCCGCCGCCGGAGCGGTTGATCGTGATCGTGTTGGAAAAAGTCCGGATTCCTACAATGCGGTTGTAGGTTCCGTAACCGTAGAAGCGCGCCGGATCGGTGCCGCCTGCGGAGATAGCGCCGCCGCCGCTGGTGACGACATTGTTTGCCGCCATGGTGATCGTGCCCGCGGTCGGGCCTGGGATGACCCGGCCGAAATCGAGATCGGCCGTGTTGACCAGCGTCAGCGGCCTGACGATGTCGACGGTGGAATCGACCTGTTCCGTAGTCTGCGCATAGGCAGGCAATGCCGCGGCCATCGCGGCCATGGCGAACAGGCTTTTCAGCAATCCTGTCTTCCAGCGTTGAAACATAGGGCCCCCCGGTCCTTGAGAGGGGGCACTACCCCAGGACCGCACAGGGTTTCGTGAAATTTCGTGGTTAATCAGAGCCTAAAATGAAGGGGCGGCATCGCTGCCGCCCCCCGATTTGCGCCGCATTCGGCCTCGGCGCTCAGGTTAATCCCAATATCAAATATCGTCCGTCGCGGCCACATTGCGGTACTTGATCAGCCAGTCGCCGCCGACCTTGACCAAATCGTCCACTCCATTGCCGGCCGCTGCGACCCGCGGCGCGTCCTCGCTGTTCAGCGCGCCGCCCGTGCCGAACACGGTCTGATGGTAATAATGATAGCGCGCGGTGCCGGGCCCGGTGAATTCGAGGAACTGGTTCATCGTGAAGTGCCGCATGGTGGGAATGGCTTCACCCTTGGCGCGGCGCTCGTCATGACCCTTCTTGAGGTCGGCTACCATCTTGCTTAGCGCCTCGCGTCCCTTGACCTGCATGAAGGCGCCGTCCTCGGTGAAGAGCGAAGCGTATTTGTCGGCATTGTAGGTGTCGAGCGCGCGGTCGTAATCCCACATCAGCTTTTCGATCGCCTCGCGATCCTGGTAGCGGTCGACCAGTTGCTCAGGTGTCATTGCCGAGGCCTGCGGCGGTGCGGCAGTCGGGAGCGTCGCCGGATCCCAATGCTCGTCGGCCTTGCCGTCGACAAAGCGCCAGGTGTCGAACCATGTGGTGGTGTAGCTCTCCTCCGGATTGTCGGCATAGGGGACAACGCGTTTGGTGAGGATCGTCACGTAATCGTCTTCGGCCGTCACCGCGACGACTGCATTGGGATCGTCCGCGCTCAGCGCCGGGCATGGATCGAGCACCGGACGCTTGGCTACCTGGGTGAAATAGTAGATCACCCCTTCGAGTCCCGATGCGGCGACCGGGTTGTGCTGGATGTAGCGGTCGGTCAGCCAGGTGCCCGCCTCGCTCCATTTATTGCACTTTAGCAGATCGCGCTGGATGCGCAGCGCCGCCTGCTTGTTGCGGTGAAGCACCGGATCGTCGCTGGTGAACAGCGATTCCGGATCTGGATGGCCGACCACCGGATCGCTCAACGCGCGCATCTGCGCAGCGGCCGGTGCGGCGCTTGCCAGCAGCCCGATAGCGGCCATGGCGGAAAGCAGTTTCTTCATCATCATCATTCCATCCCCTCGGTTATGTCGTAGTCCATGCGCGGGTCGTAAGTCTCCCGGAACATTTCCGGCAGGCCGGAATCGGCGATCACTACGCGCTTCCTGATCAGCCATTCGCCGTCCTGCTTGACGAGATAGTCATATTCGCGGCCTTGCTCGGCCAGACGCGGCGGGTCACCGATCGCGCCGTTCGTCACGCCGGTCCACAACATGGTCGCGGTCGCCGTCCTGCCGCCTTCGTGGACGTCGATGGCGAGATTGCTGACGATCATGTGGAAGGTGCCCTGGCTTGCCGGATTGGCATCGCCCATCCCGTCATAGAGGGCGACGATCGCCGCGCGTCCTTCGGAGACGATGCCGTTGACGTCGAACACAGCATCCTCGGTGTAGTATCGGGCGAAGTCTTCGCCGCCTTCGCCGCCGAAATGCGAGTAGTAGCTGACCAGCAGATCCTCGATCTGGATCCGGTCGAGCAGCGTGTCAGCCGTGGTTTTTGCCGCGGCGGGGCTGCCCAGCGCCATCGCGGCGGCGGCCAGCGAGGCTGCAATTGCCTTCCTCATCGCTCTCTCCCTCACAGGCCCGGCGAGATACGCAGCAGCGCGCCCGCCTCCTCGTCCGTCAGCACATAGAGATTGCCGTCAGGCCCCACCGCCACGTCGCGCAGGCGCTGCTTCAGACCCTCAAGCATCTTCTCCTGATGTACCATGCTGTCGCCATCCAGTTCCATGCGCACCAGCGAACGGCTCATCGATGCCATGAACAAATTGCCGTCCCACTGCGGAAACCGGCTGCCATCATAGAAGTCGATTCCGCCCGGATTGATCGCCGGCGGGCCCCAGGAGACGACCGGATCGGTCATCCCATCGACACCCTTGATGCCCTTGGCGGGCGTCCCGTCATAATGATGGCCCTGCGTGACGTCGATCCAGCCGTAATTGGCGCCGCGTTCGATCAGGTTGAGTTCGTCGCCGCCGCGCGGGCCGAATTCGCTTTCCCACAATTGGCCGGTCTTTTCGTTGAGGATCAGCCCGTTGGGATTGCGGTGGCCGGTGGTCCAAATGTCGGGCTTCCACCCCTCCTGGCCTACGAACGGGTTGTCTTCCGGGACCGAGCCGTCGTCGTTGATCCGCACCAGCTTGCCGAAATGGTTCGACGGATCCTGAACCATCTCGCCGTAATTGCGGTCGCCGCTGGTGATGTAGAGCTTGCCGTCGGCGCCAAAGGCTATGCGCCCGCCATAGGAACCGACCGGCGGGCCCTGGCCGCAGCAACGCTCGGGCAAAGGCGGCTTGCCGTACCAGGC
>DASWIR010000267.1:0-2630 GCA_036397575.1 Alteraurantiacibacter sp.
CAGGGCCGTGGCTCTCCCCCCAGCTGGTATATCGCAGCATGCGGCCGAAAGTGTTGACGCTCATGGAGGGCGCTATTCACCTATAAGTTGAGTTCTGTCCATTCCCCACCTTCGTCATCCCCGCGAAAGCGGGGACCCAGTTGGCGCTGCGCGGCGATTGGTTGCGCTGGGTTCCCGCTTTCGCGGGAATGACGAGGAGAGCGGTGATTTTCCTACATCGCCTTGATCTGGCATGAAGCGGGAATGCACAACGTTTCGATCCTTGCCCCACGCCCGGAATCCCGCTGCCTTTCGCGTCCTCGGGGCGGGTCTCGAAGTTTTCGCCTTGGACTGTGTCAACGTGTCAACTTCACCGGCATTCCGGGCCGGAATCTGAACGGATTGCCGCAGTGGACGGGCCGCGAATCGCACTGGCCAAAGCGCGCGCGAACGGGCAGGAACAAAACATGATTGCGAAACTGACCGGAGTACTGGACGACAGCGGGGCCGACTGGGCGGTGATCGATGTCGGCGGCGTCGGCTATCTCGTCCATTGCTCGGCCAAGACGCTCTCGTCCCTGGGCACGGCGGGGGACAGCGTGACAGTGTTCACCGATTTGCAGGTTTCCGAGAACGACATGCGCCTTCTGGGTTTCGCGGCGCCCGAGGAACGCGACTGGTTCCGCATGCTCACCAGCGTGCAGGGCGTGGGCAGCAAGGTCGCGCTGGCGATCCTCTCCGCGCTTTCCGCCGGGGAATTGCGGGATGCCTGCGCCGCGGGCGACGCGGCCAGCGTATCGCGCGCGCAGGGCGTTGGGCCGAAGCTGGCTGGGCGGATCGTCAATGAGTTGAAAGACAAGGCTGGGGCACTGCCGGGCGGCGGTGTCACAGGCTCGGGCATGGCGATCTCGCCCGCGGGCGGGGCCAGTGCCGATGCGGTCTCTGCGCTGGAAAACCTCGGCTTCAAGCCGGCCGTCGCGGCGGGCGCCGTCGCGCATGCGCAGGCGGAACTGGGTGAGGATGCGGATTTGAACGATTTGGTGCGGGTCGCGCTGAAAAGGGCGGCGGGATAGTGCTTACCTCTCCATCCCGTCACCCTGAACTTGTTTCAGGGTCCATTTCTCCGCTCGCGCGGAGCTATCGGCTCGAAGCCCAGACCGACCGCCAGGTCCCGCCACTCCGGGTTCTCGGCATCGATCAGGTTGAGCTTCCATTGCCGGTGCCAGCGTTTGAGCTGCTTCTCGCGGGCGATGGCGCTATCCATGTCGTTGAACATTTCGAAGTGGACGAGGCGGTAGACGCCATAGCGCGATGTGAAGCCCGGAACCGCGCCGTTCCTGTGCTGCCACAGCCTCCCGATGAGATCGGAGGTCACGCCGATATAGATCGTGCCGTAATGACCGCTGGCGAGAATGTAGACGCAAGGGACGCGCTTGAATTGCATGGTCCGGAGAGTGCCGATGGATGGACCCTGAAACAAGTTCAGGGTGACGAAAAAGGATTTGAATCGGTTCAAATTCGTCATGCTGAACTTGTTTCAGCATCCATGGGGCCGCAGGCGATGTCTCCTCAGCGCCAGCCGGAGACGGCCGCATGAACCTCGCCCTCTCCTCCCTCTCCCGCTGGAGCGACCTCACCCTGCTCGGACTGCGCGTGCTGACCGGCGCGTTCCTTATGCATGAGACCTGGGACAACATTTCCAGCCGCGCGCGGATGGAGGAGTTCGTGCAGTTCCTGACCCAGTTTGGCTTTCCGCTGCCGTGGCTGCTCGCGCCGCTGTCCGTGGCGGTGCAGTTCGGCTGCGGCGCCTTGCTGATCGCGGGCCTGCTGACCCGCCTCGCCGGGTTGCTGATCGCGGCCAATTTCGCCGTTGCGGTGGCGATGGTGCATTTCGACGAGCCGTTCCGCGGCTGGTGGCCGGCGATCGTGCTGGTGTTCCTCGGCCTGCATTTCGCGGCGGCGGGCTCGGGCAAGTTTGGCCTCGATGCGATGTTCGGGAGGCGCCGGTGAACGCCCCCGATCCCGACCGGCTGACCGCGCCCGAACGCCGGAGCGAAGACCCGGACGCCGCGCTGCGCCCGAAAAGCCTTGGCGAATTCATCGGGCAGGAAACCGCGCGCGAGAACCTTCGCATCTTCATCGAGGCCGCGCGCGGGCGCGGCGAGGCGATGGACCATGTGCTGTTCTTCGGCCCGCCGGGCCTCGGCAAGACCACGCTGGCGCAGATCGTGGCGAAAGAGCTCGGCGTGGGCTTCCGTTCCACCTCCGGCCCGGTAATCGCCAAGGCCGGCGATCTCGCCGCCCTGCTGACCAATCTCGAGCCACATGACGTGCTGTTTATCGACGAGATCCACCGGCTCAATCCGGTGGTCGAGGAAATCCTCTACCCGGCGATGGAGGACCGCGCGCTCGACCTCATCATCGGCGAGGGGCCGTCCGCACGCTCGGTGCGGATCGACTTGCCGCCCTTCACGCTGATCGGCGCGACCACGCGGCAGGGCCTGCTGACCACGCCTTTGCGCGACCGCTTCGGCATTCCGGTGCGGCTCAATTTCTACACGGTGGAAGAGCTGGAGCAGGTCGTCACCCGCGGCGCGCGGCTGCTCGGGATGGCATTGGACGATGCCGGTGCGCGCGAGATCGCCGGGCGC
>DASWIR010000268.1:0-2647 GCA_036397575.1 Alteraurantiacibacter sp.
CTTGCGGGCAATCGGTGACAGCCAATCCGATATTGGACATCTGGCCTGATGGGTATTTTCGAGCGCTGGCTATCGCTGTGGGTCGGCCTTGCGATCCTGGCGGGTATCGGCGTCGGCTTGATTGCTCCAAACGCATTCGGCTTCCTCGCCGGTCTTGAAATCGCATCGGTCAATCTGGTCGTGGCGGTCCTGATCTGGGCGATGATCTATCCGATGATGGTCGCCGTCGACTTCGCCAGCATCCGCGATGTCGGCAAAAAGCCCCGCGGACTGATCATTACGCTCGTCGTCAACTGGCTCGTCAAGCCTTTCACCATGGCCGGCCTGGCTGTGCTGTTCTTCGATCATTTGTATCGGGGCTGGATCGCCCCAGCCGATGCCCAGCAATATATCGCTGGGCTGATATTGCTCGGTGCCGCGCCCTGCACCGCCATGGTATTCGTCTGGTCGCAGCTGACCAAAGGCGATCCAGCCTACACACTCGTGCAGGTTTCCGTGAACGACCTGATCATGATCGTGGCGTTCGCGCCGATCGTCGCCCTGCTGCTGGGCGTAACCGACATTTCGGTTCCGTGGGAAACGCTGCTGCTTTCGGTCGGACTCTATGTCGTGATTCCACTGGCCGCAGGATGGCTGACGCGGCGCCACCTATTGTCCCGGGCATCGGGCGACGAAGCCACAGTCGACATTTTCACCCATCGTCTCAAGCCGTTCTCGATAATCGGACTGCTCGCAACGGTGGTCCTGCTCTTCGCCTTCCAGGCAGAGACGATCGTATCCCGGCCCGTATTGATCCTGCTGATCGCAATTCCCATCGTCATCCAGTCCTATGGCATTTTCGCCGCTGCCTATGCGGCGGCATGGGCATGGAAAGTGCCGCATGCGATTGCTGCCCCATGTGCTCTGATCGGCACGTCGAATTTCTTCGAGCTGGCAGTGGCCGTCGCCATAGGCCTGTTCGGGCTGACCAGCGGTGCCGCGCTTGCCACGGTGGTCGGTGTGCTGGTTGAAGTGCCGGTCATGCTGTCGCTGGTCGCCTTGGCCAACCGCACGCGCGCCGGCTTTGCTCGGTAGGCTTGCAAGAACGCTACTGGCCTTCTTTCCAGCCGACTCCCCATTCCATCCAGCCGGCCCATTTCGGCGTTTTGGGCAGATAATGCTGGCCGATCGGCTCCATCGAAAAACCCGCCTGCTTCACCGCGCCGCCGACTTCGCGGGTCAGATGGCAATTGCCCATCACCCTCTTCCAAACCGGCTCGATCCGCCGTTGCCATTTCTGGGGTCCGCGGTCGGGGGCTTTGCCGTGCTCCAGATAGATGATCTTGCCGCCGGGCTTGAGGATGCGGTGCAGCTCCCGCAGCACCTGGGCCTGATCGTCCACCGAACAGAGCGTATAGGTGCTGACAACCGTGTCGAAGCTCGCATCCTCGAAGGGGATCGCTTCGCCGCGGCCTTCGCGGATATCCACCTGCCAGCCCTTCTTCGCTGCTTCGCTCCGCGCAAAGTCGAGCAGCTTCGCGCCAGGATCGATCCCGGCAAAACCGGTCACCCGCAATGCGTCGTAAAATTGCTGGTTGAGCCCGCCGCCCACACCCAGCTCGAACACCCGGCCTTCTGCCAGGGGAATCACGGCTTCGCGCAATTCCATGATTTTGGGATCGCCGCACGCCAGCCTGATGAAGCGCGACAGAATCTTCTCTTCGTACCACTTGCCGAAGCCCATGGGTCCCCTCCCCGCCCGAACGGAACTCGTTATGGGGGGAAATATAAATCGAATCGGATGAAATTCCGAAGGAAAAGCGATTCCGGCAAGGCACCGCTTGCCCCAATGGCCGCATTCGCTAGATAGGCCCGGCAAACGAGGACTTTCGATGGCGACGTTCACTCTTCCGAAGAACAGCAGGATCACCGGCAAGGGCAAGACGCACCGCGCCGAGGGCGCGAGCCGGGTCAAGAAGTTCAAGATCTATCGCTGGGATCCGGATTCAGGCGAGAACCCGCGCTACGACATTTTCGACGTCGATCTCGATGCCTGCGGGCCGATGGTTCTCGACGCGATCATCAAGATCAAGAACGAAGTCGACCCGACGTTGACTTTCCGCCGCTCATGCCGCGAGGGGATTTGCGGCTCGTGCTCGATGAACATGAACGGCAAGAACGGGCTCGCCTGCACTACAGCGATCGAGGATCTGAAAGGCGATATCCGCATCACGCCGCTGCCGCATATGGAAGTGGTGAAGGACCTGGTGCCGGACTTCACCCATTTCTATGCGCAATACGCTTCGATCCGGCCTTGGCTGCAGACCGTCAGTCCGACGCCGAGCGGCAAAGAGCGGCTGCAATCGCCGGAACAGCGCGAGAAGCTCGACGGCCTTTACGAATGTATCCTGTGCGCCTGCTGCTCGACAGCCTGCCCCAGCTACTGGTGGAATGCGGACAAGTTCCTCGGTCCCGCGATCCTGCTGCAAGCCTATCGCTGGCTGGCCGACAGCCGTGACGAGATGACCGGTGAGCGGCTCGACGATCTGGAAGATCCGTTCCGGCTCTATCGCTGCCACACGATCATGAACTGCGCCAATGTCTGCCCCAAGGGGCTGAGCCCGGCCAAGGCGATCGCCGAAACCAAGAAGATGATGGCGGAGCGCCA
>DASWIR010000269.1:0-2753 GCA_036397575.1 Alteraurantiacibacter sp.
CTGGAGCAGCTTCGGGCGAGCCTTCCCGAAGGCGTCGAGATCGTCACCACATATGACCGCTCACAATTGATCGACGCTTCGATCGAGAACCTCACTTCCAAACTGATCGAGGAGTTCATCGTCGTCGCCCTCGTCTGCGCGCTGTTCCTCTGGCACCTGCGCTCGGCGCTGGTGGCGGTCGTCACTTTGCCGCTGGGCGTGCTCGCCGCCTTTATCGTGATGCGGTTCCAGGGCGTGAACGCCAACATCATGTCGCTCGGCGGTATCGCCATCGCGGTCGGGGCGATGGTCGATGCGGCGGTGGTGATGGTCGAGAACGCGCACAAGCATATCGAGCGCTGGACTCACAAGAATCCCGACGCGGTGCTGCCGGTGAAGGAGCGATGGCGGATCGTCGCCGACGCTTCGAAGGAAGTCGGGCCCGCGCTGTTCTTCAGCCTGCTGATCATCACCTTGTCGTTCCTCCCGGTCTTCACGCTGCAGGCGCAGGAAGGCCGGCTATTCGCGCCGCTCGCCTTCACCAAGACCTATGCGATGGCAGCGGCCGCGATCCTCTCGGTCACGCTTGTTCCAGTGCTGATGGGCTGGCTGATCCGCGGGCGCATCCCCGCCGAAGACAGCAACCCGATCAATCGCGGCCTGACGCGCGCCTATCGGCCGGGCCTGGACTGGGTGATGCGCCGGCCGAAAGCGACGCTGGCGATTGCCGGCGTCATCTTCCTCACCGCGCTGATCCCGTTCAGCCGGCTGGGGGGTGAATTCCTCCCTCCGCTCGACGAGGGCGACCTGCTCTATATGCCGAGCGCCTTGCCCGGCATCTCACCGGGAGAGGCTTCGGAATTGCTCCAGCGCACCGACCGGCTGATCAAGAGCGTGCCCGAAGTGGACACGGTTTTCGGCAAGGCGGGCCGCGCCGATACCGCGACCGACCCTGCCCCGCTGACGATGTTCGAGACCACGATCAGCTTCAAGCCGCGCGAGGAATGGCGGGAGGGCATGACCGCGGACAAATTGGTCGAAGAGCTCGACCGGGTGGTCAGAGTCCCCGGCCTCGCCAATGTCTGGGTGCCGCCGATCCGCAACCGCATCGACATGCTGGCAACCGGGATCAAGAGCCCGATCGGCGTGAAAGTCCTGGGCGAGGATCCGGCGGAGATCGACCGTATTGCGCTGGAAGTCGAACGCGTCGCCAAACGCGTGCCCGGCGTGAGTTCGGCATTGGCCGAACGGCTCACCGGCGGGCGCTATGTGGATGTCGAGATCGACCGCCTCGCCGCTTCGCGCCACGGCCTCAACATCGCCGATGTCCAGCAGATCGTCTCCGGCGCTATCGGGGGCGCCAATATCGGCCGCACGGTCGAAGGACTGGCGCGCTATCCGATCAATGTGAGGTATCCGCGGGAAATCCGCGACAGCGTGGACAAGCTGCGAAACCTGCCGATCCTGACGCCTTCGGGCCAGCAGATCACGCTCGGCACCGTCGCGCAGGTCCGGGTGACCGGCGGCCCGCCAATGCTCAAAAGCGAGGATGGGCGGCCGGCGAGCTATGTCTATGTCGATGTGCGGGGACGCGATCTGGCCTCGGTCGTGAATGATTTGCAGAAGGCGCTCGCGGCCGAAGTGACGCTCTCGCCGGGAGTCAGCATCTCCTATGCAGGGCAGTTCGAATATCTGACGCGGGCCTATGAGCGGCTGACGATCGTGGTGCCGGCCACGCTCGCGATCATTTTCCTGCTGCTTTACCTGATCTTCCGCCGGCTGGACGAAGCGCTGCTGATCATGGGCACACTGCCTTTCGCGCTGACCGGCGGGTTCTGGCTGCTTTACCTGATGGGTTACAACCAGTCGGTGGCAACCGCGGTCGGCTTCATAGCGCTGGCCGGGGTCTCCGCCGAGTTCGGCGTGGTCATGCTGATCTATCTCAAGGCCGCGCTGGAACCGCGTCTGGAACCGGGTGGCCCCGAACCCGTTGCCGGGGAGGTAGAGGAAGCGATCCGCGAAGGCGCGCTGCTGCGGGTCCGGCCCAAGGCGATGACGGTGGCCGTGATCCTCGCGGGCCTGTTTCCGATCCTGATCGGCAGCGGGGCGGGCTCGGAAGTGATGAGCCGGATCGCCGCACCCATGGTGGGCGGGATGATCACCGCGCCGCTGCTCTCGATGTTTATCATTCCCGCCGCTTATCTTTTGATGCGGCGGCCCCGGCCGGAAAAGCCGATCCAACCCGAAGGAGACGAAGAATGCGTGTTGCAACCCTCATGACGATGCTTGCCGCCCCACTGGCCCTGGCCGCCTGCAATAGTGGCGAGGAAGCAGCCGAGACGGACGATATGCCGATGACCGAAAGCATGCCGGCCGACGACACGGCGATGATGGGGCAGGATGCCGCCATGCGCACGGCCAGTGCGGAAGGGACCGTAACCGCGATCGACGCCGAGGCCGGCACGATCACGATCGACCACGGCCCGGTTGCGGCGATCGAGTGGCCGGCGATGACGATGGCTTTCCAGGCGGACGAGGCGGCGCGAGGAACAGTCGCGGTTGGCGACGAAGTCACTTTCGACTTCGAGATTGGCGATGCCGGAAGCCGGATCGTTTCGATCAGCAAGAAGTGACACTACAAGAAGGCCGTTCGTGCTGAGGAGGACCGAGACCGAAGGTCGAGAGTCCGTCTCGAAGCACACTTGGGCACAACCAGCCCTTCGAGACGGCGGCTCGGCTTGCAGCCTCACCACCTCCTCAGGGCAAACGGGTGA
>DASWIR010000270.1:0-2718 GCA_036397575.1 Alteraurantiacibacter sp.
TGGAGAAGAAGCGGCGCGGCCACGATGCCGAAATGCAGCTGGTGAGCTGGCTGACGCTGCTCAACGACAATGGCCAGAGCTTCGAGAATGCCGAATTGATGGCGGTGGCGGGGACGCTCAATGTCGAGAGCGACTACGAAGAACTGTCCGATCCACCGGAGGCGCGGCCCTTGCGGCTGACCTGCTATCCGCTGGGCAGCACGGCAGCGGGATCGCCCGTGGCCCCACCCATGCCTCCACCGCCACCGGCACCCGGATTGGCGCGAGATGAATCCATCATGGTTACCGCGCAATATCGAGCTGCGGCTGAAATGGCCGCACCGATGGAAAAGATGATGGCCGAGGAAGAGCAGCTTGGCGACCTCAAGCTGTTTCGCGTGCCCGAGCGCGTGACCGTGTCGGCGAAAGGGCTGAAGCAGATCGCCTTTCTCGACAAGGATAGCGTGGAAGGCGACATCGCCTATATCGCCGCCTGCAGTCCGTGGAACGAGACCGAATTTGCCGAGGCGGGTATTCTGTTCCGCACCGAGAACGATGAACGGCACGGGCTGGGCGCCGCGCTGCCGATGGGCGGCGTGACGATTTTCGAGCCGACTTCGGCGGGCGAGCTTCTGCTCGCCGAGACCAATATGCGCGACCATGCCGAGGGGCAGGATGTCGAGATCGAACTGGGGGGCAGCCCGCAAGTGCGGTTCTCCTGCGCGCGCGCGGCCGATTTCGATTGGAACGATGACCGGCGCCGCTGGCTGCCGATGCGTGTCACCGTGACCAATGCGAACGACCGGCCGGCGCGGATGCGCCTCTCGCTCGGCGCTTCGGGGGAGTGGAATGTGCGCAAGGCGCGCGGCGCATATGTGAAGGATGGGCAGCGGATGGCGGAATTCGATGTTCCGGCCAATGATTCGCGCGAGTTCCGCTGGGAAATCCGTTCCGCCTATGCTCCTTCGGATAGCTGAAACCCGTGCATTTCCGCCAGAAAGCGGGTTCTTCAGAAAAAATTTCGTTCTCCCCTTGTTCCAATAGAACAAAACCGATACATACTGCCGCAGTTGATGAAGCGGGGATGATCCCTAGCCAAGAGACGGAGGCTTGTGTCATGGCGGCGGAACTGAAGCTGGTTGAAGGCAAGGATGTGAACTCGGACCGTCAAAAGGCGCTCGATGCGGCGCTTGCACAGATCGACAGGGCGTTTGGCAAGGGCTCGGCGATGAAGCTGGGCAGCCGCCAGACGATGGAAGTGGAGGCGATTTCCTCCGGCAGTCTCGGACTGGACATTGCGCTGGGCATTGGCGGCCTGCCGCGTGGCCGCGTGATAGAGATTTACGGGCCCGAGAGTTCGGGCAAGACGACGCTGGCGCTCCATGCCATCGCCGAAGCGCAGAAGATCGGCGGTACCGCCGCTTTCGTCGATGCCGAACATGCACTCGATCCCGTCTATGCGAAGAAGCTGGGCGTCGATATCGACGAGCTGATCGTCTCGCAGCCCGATACGGGTGAGCAGGCGCTCGAAATCGTCGATACGCTGGTGCGCTCCAATGCGATCGACGTGCTGGTGATCGATTCGGTCGCGGCATTGGTGCCGCGCGCCGAAATCGAGGGTGAAATGGGTGACAGCCATGTCGGCCTGCAGGCCCGCCTGATGAGCCAGTCGCTGCGCAAGCTGACCGGCTCGATCAGCCGTTCGCGCTGCATGGTCATCTTCATCAATCAGCTGCGGATGAAGATCGGCGTGATGTATGGCAACCCGGAAACCACGACCGGCGGCAATGCGCTGAAATTCTACGCTTCGGTTCGGCTCGACATTCGCCGCACCGGTCAGATCAAGGATCGCGACGATATTGTAGGCAATGCGACTCGTGTGAAAGTGGTCAAGAACAAGGTCGCTCCGCCTTTCAAGCAGGTCGAATTCGACATCATGTATGGCGAGGGCATTTCCAAGGTCGGCGAGATTCTCGATCTCGGCGTGAAGGCTGGAATCGTCGAGAAGTCGGGCAGCTGGTTCTCTTATGACAGCGTCCGCATCGGCCAGGGCCGTGAGAACGCCAAGATATACCTCAAGGAAAATCCTGAAGTTTGTGACCGGTTGGAAGCTGCTATCCGCAGCCGCACCGACAAGGTCGCCGAGGAGATGATGACGGGTCCGGATACGGAACCGGAAGACTGATCCTCAAATCCCGGGTCAACTCCATCCCCTTCCGACCCGGGAAAAACGGAAAGCCGGCGCGATGCACCCCACTGCAGGCGCCGGCTTTTTCGTGCCTATGCTTCTTCCAATATATTCCCCAGCGCTTGCCGCGTCTCACCGGACGGCATAAACCATCGCCATGAACGCCGAGGAATGGACGGGTCGGACCGGCGACAGCTGGGCCGAGGAATGGAAGCGCACCGACCGCAGCTTCACGGTGCTCACCGAGCACCTGCTCGAAAGAATACGCGGGCTCAAATTCAGCCGGGTGCTCGATATCGGATGCGGGGCCGGAGAGCTGTCGCTGGCGATTGCCCGCACGCATCCAGCCGCCGAAATTATCGGCATCGATGTATCGCCGCAACTGGTCACGGTGGCGCGAGAGCGCGGCACCCGGCGCGGCAACGTGTCCTTTGTTTGCGCCGATGCAGCAAGCTGGCGGCCGGAAGGCGGTTTCGCGCCCGACCTCATCGTATCGCGCCACGGCGTGATGTTCTTCGACGATCCCGTTACCGCTTTCAGGCATTTCGCCG
>DASWIR010000271.1:0-3255 GCA_036397575.1 Alteraurantiacibacter sp.
CGGCCTCTGCCTCGTCCATCAGCAGCCGCGTATCCTTGAGGCTGAGCGCCGCGGCGAAGCCGAAATCGAAAGTGCGCGGCAGCACCGCTTTGGGCCATTTATCGCGCGTTGCGGAGTTGATCCCGGTGGACTGGTTGAGCACTTCGATCATTCGCGCCGGATCGAGCCCGGCCTTTATCCCAAAAGCCATGCCTTCCGCCGTCACGCCGATGGCGACCGCGCCCAGCAGATTGTTGACCAGCTTCATCGTTTGCCCGGCGCCGGGCGTTTCGCCCATGAAGATCGGCTTGCCGAAACGGGAAAGAAGCGGCTCGATTTCCGGATAGAGCGCCTCCGGCCCTCCAACCATCAGCGACAGCGAGCCGTCCGCCGCCTTGGCGATGCCGCCAGAGACCGGCGCATCGAAACTGGCGATGCCCTTGGCCGCGAGCATTTCCGCCAGTTCCTTCGCCAGCTTCGGGCCAGAAGTCGAAAGGTCGCAGAAGATGCGCGGACTTCCACCGGAGACGATCTGCGCCGCCATATTGCGCACGATCGGCGGTGTCGGCAGGCTGGTGAAGACGATCTCGCACTCAGCGCCGATCTCCGCTGCGGAGCCCGCACTTTCCGCGCCTTGCACAACTAGCGCCGCTACGGCCTCGTCAGAAATGTCATACACCAACAGGCGATCGGCGTGCCCGATGAGACGCGAAGCCATCGGGCCGCCCATCCGCCCCAATCCGATAAAACCCACTGTCGTCATAGCAATTCCGCGATAGGCCGATGCGGCGGCAAATCCACCCGCGCGATGTCCTTTCCCGCCGGGAATGCCGTCAGCACCAGCGGGTCGTGGCCTGGGATGAGAAAGTCGAGCGAACCGCCAGCCAGCTCCATCACCCGCGCCTGCGCATGGACGTAGTCGGCCTCGTCGATGAAGATCGGGAAGGGGATCGCGCGGGCGATATTGGCATAGAGGTGCGCCGCGTCGCTCGCCAGCACCACCGTGCCGCGCGCGGTCTCGCAGCACACCACCATCAGCCCCGCCGTGTGCCCGGCACACAGGCGAAGCGCGATGCCCGGTGCGAAACTGCTGTCGCCGTCATGGAACACGACCCGGTCGTGATAGAGCTTGCGCACCAACTGCGCGACCGGCTCCCCGTCGAAGGGTGCGCGCACATCGTGATCGCACATGGTGCGGCCCGTAGCTGCGGCCATCTCCGCGTCCTGCACATGGAAGCGGGCATTGGGGAACAGGTTCAGCGACCCGGCATGGTCGTAATGGAGATGGGTGAGGATCACGTCTTCGGTGTCGAGATGATTTATCCCGGCATCGCGCAGTCCTTCCAGCAGCGGACGGGTGACGATCCGCCCGCGCGCCGCGGCAGTGGCCTCGCCGAAGCCGGTATCGACGATTACCGGCGGCCCGTCCGCACCATGGATCGCCCATACGAAATAATCGAGCGGCATCGGCACGTCGTGATCGTCCACCGGCCGAGCGAAGTTGGCCTCCGCATTCCGCTCGTGCCGCGCATAGCGGATCGCATCGATGCGGGTGACGGGAGCGGTCATGTCACTGCCCTATGTCCACACCTTCGTCATTCCCGCGAAAGCGGGAACCCAGGGCGAGATTGCGCGACGGTTGTGCTGGCCGCTCCTGGGTCCCCGCTTTCGCGGGGATGACGAAGAAAGGGAAGGCACGGCCGTTCATCGCTACTCCTTTACCTCGTCATTGCGAGGAGCGAAGCGAAGCAATCCAGTGTATCGCGCGCAAACGCGCTGGATTGCTTCGCTTCGCAATGACGGCCCATTATGCGAACTGCAATCTGACCGGCTGCTTCATCGGGCCGTGGCCGACCGTGGTCATCCATGGTTCGTATTCGCCGGCGATCTCGAAGCCCTTCACTTCACGGATGATCGTGCCGAGGAATGCCTGCGCTTCGGTCTGCGCGAGCATCCGTCCGACGCAGCCATGGACGCCGTAGCCCCAGCCGAGCGAATGCTTGGTGTCGCGCTCGACGCGATATTCGTCCGGAGCCTCCCAAAAGCGCGGATCGCGATTGGCGGCGGCGAACATCAGTCCGCAGCGCGTGCCGGCGGGGATGACATAGTCGTCCACCTCGACCTCACGCGTGGTAATCCGGCCGGCCATGCGACTGGGCGAATCCCACCTCAGGGATTCATCGAAGGCGCTTCGCAGCAGTTTCGGATTGGCGCGCAGCTTCTCGTATTCTCCCGGGAACATGGCCCAGGCGCGGATCGCATTGGCCATGGTCAGGTAAGTCGTGTCGGCTCCGGCGCTGAGCACGGTCTGCAGCAGCAGCTTGGCCTCGTCCATCGTCACCTGGCCCCGGTCGGCGGCGCGGAAGATCTCCGCCCCGATGCCGTCCGGGTCGATCGCGTCGCGGTCGCAGGCGGTGCCGAGCCATTCGATGACTGCGGAATAATCGTGGCTCATCGCCTCGTTGAACAATTCGCCCGGCGGGCCCATCGTCGCCCAGACCATCTGGCTGAAGCCGTGCATGTGGTGCCGCCCTTCCTGCGGCAGGCCGAGCACGTCGGGCAGCACGCGGAAGATATAGGCCTGGGTGATTTCGCCCACCGCATCCACGGTTTCGCCTTCGCGGGCGCGCAGCTCGTCGACGAATTCCTGCGCGGCCTGTTCGAACACCGCCTTGGTCTTCTCAAGCGCGCGCGGGCTCAGAGCGTCCTGGATCACCTTGCGCACCTGGGTGTGGCGCGGCGGATCGTCGGTCAGGAGGATTTCCGGGCGCGGGCTGTTGGGATCGTGCCATGGACGGCTGGCGGAGGAGAAGGCCTGCCAGTCCAGCAGCCCGGCACTGACATGCTCGTGCCGCCCGAGCATATTCGTCCCGTCGGCCAGCCGCACCACGGGCGCGAATTCGCGCAGCGCATCGTCCACCTCGCGGGCATTGCGCACCGCATCGGGCGTGAAGATGTCGATCGGATAGTCGGGGATCGGCCTGCTCATGGTTTGCGTACTCACAGCCCCAGCCCCCTGAACCAGCGATCTCCACCATCGCCGGTGACGATATGCCCCGCCGTCGGCTCGAAAAAATGCGCCCCGATAACCATCACGCCGCTATCGGCATATTTGTCGACAAAGCCCATGCGCGTCTGCCGCCCGCTCTCCTTGTCCATGTCGAAAGTCGCATCGCGGTGCGGCATGGCGCATTGCATCGGGTGATGCATGAGGTCGCCGGTGATCACTGCACGCTCTCCGTTGCTTTCGATGCGGACATGGACATGGCCGGGCGT
>DASWIR010000272.1:0-3097 GCA_036397575.1 Alteraurantiacibacter sp.
CGTGCCGGACGTTGCCATTCGCCGCCCCGCATCTCCCGACGTAGCGAGAACCACGTTGCAAGGCCCATCAGTGCCCACAGCCACACATCGATGATGAACAACGTATCGCCATAGAACCACTCACTGCTGAAAGGTTCGAGCAGACGGATGCCATAGACATTAAGCCAGTCGAGTGCCGGATGCGTCAGGCAGCCGATGAAGCTTAGCAGATAGAGCCATTTGAAACTGACCGGGAGCCGTCCCTCCGGCCGCTTGCCGCGCCGCTCCTGCCAGCGATCAAAGCCATAAAGCAGGCCCGCGAGCACCAAGGGCAACAGGATCAGCGCCGGTGGCCCGTGCGTGATGCCGCGCCTGAAGGCGAGGTGTTGCACACCGTCGAGCCAGAATAAGCACGCTGCGTCCACATCGGGCAGGTTCGCGCCGATAATCAGCGCGGGCATGGCGAGGCCGGTCTTCCGCTTGAGCCCCGCCTGCCCGATCAGCGCGCCAACGAGGCTGTGCGTCAGATTGTCCATCGGCCTATTCTACCGCTTGGAGCCGACGAAGTTGACACGTTGACACAGTCCTGACGGCAAAATTCCGGGCTCGTGCCGATATCCCGCGCGCGCGCCCCAGCCTTTCATCGCAACCTTCATGAAACGGCTGCTGGCACGACTCGGCCGCTGTAGGACAGCATTTTTTAGACCGGATCGGCGGCGGTTCCGCTTACCGTCCAGGTCTGGCCGCGGGTCAGCAGGTGCCCGAGATCAACATCCCTGCCCTCGCTCGCCTTGGCGCGTTCCTCGATCACACCGCTCTCGAAGGTGGGTCGCGGATCGTCATAAAGCACGCCGAGCGCCATCGGGAACTGACCGAAGGGCAGCTCGACGAGCATATGCGCGATCGAGCGATTCTTGACGTTGTGAACGATCACCCCGGCGGTTTCCCAATCGCCATCCACTACGTCGACCACTTTCAGTTCGAGCAGGTCGCGATCGAGCGCGATGCCCTTGGTGTCCTTGGCGAACAGCATCGGCTTTCCGTCCTCGAGCCAGAGCTGCTGGTCCTCGGCGCCCTTGGGGGCCGCGAAATCGTTGAAAACGTCCTTATTGTAGACGATGCAGTTCTGGAAAATCTCGATGAATGCCGCGCCCTGGTGCGCATGGGCGGCCTTGAGCACGTCGGGCAGGTTCTTCGACACGTCGAAACCCCGAGCGACGAAGCGCGCACCGCTGCCGAGCGCGAAGGCGCAAGGCTGCGCCGGCCGGTCGACCGAGCCGAGCGGGGTCGACGGCGTCTTCGTGCCGATGCGGCTGGTCGGCGAGTACTGGCCTTTGGTCAGGCCATAGATCTCATTGTTGAACAACAGGATCTGAAGGTTCACGTTCCTGCGCAGCACGTGCATGAGGTGATTGCCACCGATCGACAGCCCATCGCCATCGCCGGTGACCATCCACACGTCGAGATCGGGGTTGGCGAGCTTGATGCCCGTGGCGAAAGCCGGGGCGCGGCCGTGGATCGTGTGGAAGCCATAGCTTTCAATGTAGTATGGGAACCGGCTGGAACAGCCGATGCCCGAAACGAACACGGTGTTCTTCGGGTCCGCGCCGAGCTGCGGCAGCGTACGCTGCACCGCCTTGAGGATCGCATAGTCCCCGCAACCCGGGCACCAGCGGACTTCCTGGTCGGTTTCCCAGTCCTTGAGCGTCGTCTCGATAGTGGTCATCTCGTTCATTTCTCGACTCCCACCGGATTGGGCAGCTGCTGCGTATTCGGTTCCACTTCGCCACCCTCATTGCCCGGAACATCGTCGAAGTACTTGCCGATCGCCGCTTCCATCTCTGCGATCTGGAACGGCTGACCGCTGGTCTTGGTCAGGCTGTCCGCGTCAATCAGGAGCTGGTCGCGCAGCACGGTCTTGAATTGACCGGTGTTCATTTCGGGTACGAGGACATTGTCGAAGCCGCTCAATAGCTCGCCGAGGTTCTTCGGCAGGGGCCAAACATGGCGAATGTGGATATGGCTCACCGCCTTGCCCTTCTCGCGCCAGCGGCGGACGGCCTGGCGGATCGGGCCATAGGTCGACCCCCAGCCCACCACCGCGAGCTTGCCGGTCGTCTCGCCAACGGCAACGTCCTGGTCGGGCATGGCAACGCCGTCGATCTTGGCCTTGCGGGCATCGGTCATGGCCTGATGGTTGGCCGGAGAATAGTCGATGTTACCGGTATCCTGATGCTTCTCGATTCCGCCGATACGGTGCATCAAACCGGGAGTTCCGGGCTTGATCCAGGGCCGTGCACCATTCTCGTCGCGCTTGTACGAGAGCAATCGCTCACCGTCGTTTTTTTCGGTCAGGAACTGCGCGGGGAACGGCTCGAAGCTCGCCGGATCGGGTACTTTCCACGGCTCAGCGGCATTTGCGATATAGCCGTCGGTCAGCAGCATAACGGGCGTCATGTACTTGATGGCGATGCGGCAGGCCTCGATCGCGCAGTCGAATGCGTCGCCCGGCGAGCGAGCGGCGATCACCGGCATCGGCGCGTCGCCGTTGCGGCCGTAGACCGCCTGGTAGAGGTCGCTCTGCTCGGTCTTGGTCGGCAAGCCGGTCGAGGGCCCGCCACGCTGCGAATTGACGATCACCAGCGGCAGCTCGGTCATGATCGCGAGGCCCATCGCCTCGGTCTTGAGCGCAATGCCGGGGCCGGAGGAACTGGTGACACCGAGTTGCCCGGCGTAGGACGCACCGATGGCGGCGCAGATCGCGGCGATCTCGTCTTCCGCCTGGAATGTGGTGACGCCGAATTCCTTCATCCGCGCCAGATGATGCAGGATCGCGCTCGCCGGTGTGATCGGATAGCCGCCGAAGAACAGCGGCAGCTCGGCCAGCTGCGCCCCCGCCACCAGGCCGAGGCTGACTGCTTCGGCACCGGTGATCGTGCGATAAACGCCCGGCTCGCTCTTCGCGGGAGCGATGCTCAGCTGCTTGAGCGGGCCCGACAGCTCGGCCGTCTCGCCATAGGCATGGCCGGCGTTGAGCGCGGCGATGTTGGCTTCGGCGATCTCGGGCTTACCTTTGAACTTGGCCCGCAGCCAGTCGATCAGCGGCTGGCGATCGCGG
>DASWIR010000273.1:0-10870 GCA_036397575.1 Alteraurantiacibacter sp.
GCGGCATCGAGCGCGCCCTGATCGTAAAGCAGGCCCGCCCAGAAGGCTGGCAGGGCGCAAATCCGGTTCCACGGACCGCCATCGGCCCCGCGCATCTCGAGGAAGCTTTTGAGCCGAACCTCAGGAAAGGCGGTGGAAAGATGGTCCCACCAATCGCTCTGCCTTGGTAACTCGCCTGGCAGAACCGAAAGTTCGCCCTTGAGAAAATTGCGGAAGCTCAGGCCCGAGGCATCGATATATTTGCCTTCGCGGTAGACAAAATACATCGGCACATCGAGCATGTATTCGACATAGCGTTCATAGCCGAAACCGTCTTCGAACACGAAGGGCAGCATGCCTGTGCGATGCGGATCGGTATCGCTCCAGATATGGCTGCGATAGGAAAGGAACCCGTTGGGCTTGCCCTCGGTGAATGGCGAATTGGCGAACAGGGCGGTGGCGAGCGGCTGCAGCGCGAGCGAAGTGCGGAATTTCTTCACCATGTCCGCTTCGCTGCCATAGTCGAGATTGGTCTGGATGGTGCAGGTGCGCAGCATCATGTCGAGCCCGAGGCTGCCGACGCGCGGCATGTGCCGCATCATGATGGCATAGCGGCCCTTGGGCATGATCGGCAGATCTTCGCGGGTCTTGTCGGGCCACATGCCGAGGCCGAGAAAGCCGACACCCAGCTTTGCGCCCACTTCCTTCACCTGCTGCAGATGACGGCCGGTTTCGCTGCACGTATCGTGGAGGTTCTCGACCGCCGCACCCGACAATTCGAGCTGGCCGGCCGGCTCGAGGCTGACCGTACCGTCGACGCCGGACATGGCGATGATGTTGCCGCCCTCTTCGACCGGCTCCCAGCCATATTCGCCCAGCGCCAGCAGGATGTCGCGAATGCCGCCGGGCTCGTCGTAGGATGGCGCTCGGCGGTCCTCGACGCGGTAAACCAGCTTTTCATGCTCGGTGCCGATCCGCCAGTCGTCGCGCGGCTTTTCGCCCCGCTGCAGCGGTTCGAGCAATTGCTCGCGGCGCTCGATCCGCCGCTCCTCCCCTTCGGACGCCGTGCGCGTACTCATGGCCAGTGCCGTTAGGAAACTAATCTGATCGGCGCCAGCGCAAAAAAACTTCGCGCGTTGATCATGCCCGTTTGCCGGTCATCCGTCATTCCAGTCGCCTCTCACCCCCATCCACAGGGCAGTCGCGGCAATGGCGGCGGTCTCGCCGCGCAGAATTCGCGGACCGAGCGAAATCGCGCGGGCCTGTGGGTGCGTGCGGATCGCCTCGCGTTCGGCATCGTCGAAGCCGCCCTCGGGGCCGATCAGAAGTGCGGCCGGCCCGCAATGCGCGGCAAAAGCGTCAGCAGCGGGCTCCCCTCCCAGCTCATCGGCAAAATACAGGACACGCCCGTCCGGCCAATCCTTCAGCAGCGCGTCGAGCTTCACAGGCGCCGCCAGTTCTGGCAGCGCTGTACGTGCGCATTGCTCGGCCGCCTCGATAGTCACGGTCCGGGCGCGTTCCAGATTGAGCTTGTCGGCGACGCAGCGGCGGGTGATGACCGGAGCGATCCTTGCGACCCCGAGTTCGGTGGCCTTTTCCAGCACCAGGTCGAAACGGTCCTTCTTGAGCAGGGCGGGGCAAAGCCGGAAATCGGGCACTTCCTCGCGCTCGCGCAGCCTTTCGAGCACCTCCAGAGCGAGGTCGCGTTTGCCGGTGCTGGCGACCTTCGCCGACCATTCCCCGGTGCGATTGTCGCACAATACGACTGCATCGCCTCCACCGAGGCGCATCACGCGCAGCAGATAATGCGCCTGCTGCCCATCCAGCACGACACGCGCGCCTTTCGACAATTCCTGCTCGACGAACAGGCGCGGCGCACTGCGCGGGGGCCAGGCGGGAGTGGCGGGCATACCTATGCTCATAGACAACGCGCGGCGTTCGACAAGCCGGCTCGGGTAAGGAAGGGGCGAGAGGTGGAATTGGGCGGTAAGCAACTATTTTGCTATTGGACCACATATGTTGTGAGCCGATCGAAGGAGGCGGCGATGGGGGCAAATCGCCAGCCGACGCTCGCATTGAAACGCCGCCATCACCTTCCCGCTATCCCGCGCTGTTTGTCCCCGCTGTCCTACACGCGCTCGCTGTGGCATGAGCCGGGCATGGTCATGACCGTTGCCCAAAGCCTCCTCCCCTGGATCCCTGCTTTCACAGGGGTGACGAAGAATAAGAATTGCTCAAGCGTCTCCTCAAAGGGAGGGGACAGGACTATCGATCCGGCTCGTTGTTTGACTTCTCAGGACCGTGTCAACGTGTCAACTTGTTCACCCTTCGCAGCGTGAAGCTGAATGAAACCGCACCCCGTCATGGCTGACACCATCGTCCCGGATACGCAGCACGGCAGCCTCGTCGCCGCCCTGCCCCAACCCATCCGCGACTATGCCATGCTCGCCCGGTTCGACCGGCCGATCGGCTGGTGGCTGCTCTTCTGGCCTTGCGCCTGGGGTGTGTGGCTGACCGGAGCGGGCTGGCAATTGGAGCTGATCGCCTGGCTGTTGCTAGGCAGCGTCGCCATGCGCGGCGCAGGCTGCGTCTACAACGACATCGTCGATGCCGATCTCGACCGGCAGGTCGCCCGCACCGCGCAGCGCCCCATCGCCAGCGGACGGGTGAGTAAGCGCGCCGCGTGGATCTGGCTCTTCGCCCTGTGCGGAGTTGGCCTGATTGTGCTGTTCCAGCTCCGGCTGGAAGCACAACTGGTCGCATTGGGAAGCCTTGCGCTTGTCGCCGCCTATCCCTTCATGAAGCGGATAACGGGCTTCCCGCAGGCCTGGCTCGGCCTGGTCTTTACCTGGGGGGCGCCGGTCGGCTGGATGGCATTGCGGAGCGATCATCTCGATGTCCTCGCTGCGCTATATGGCGGGGCGATATGCTGGTGCATCGCCTATGACACGATCTACGCGCTGCAGGACCGGGAGGACGATGCGCTGGTCGGCATTGGTTCCAGCGCGCTCACGATGGGCGGCAAGGTGAAGCAGGGCATCGCCCTGTTTTTCGCTGCCTCGGTCGGGTTGTTCGCCCTCGCCTTCTGGCTGCTGCGGGAGGACTGGCTGGCGCTGCTCGCGCTGGTGCCGGTGGCGGCGCATTTCTGGTGGCAGGTGGCAAGACTCGATCCAAAGGATAGCGTGAACACGCTCGACACGTTCCGGTCCAACCGCTTCGCTGGGGCGCTGATAGCTGCCGCCTGTTTTGTGGTCGGGAACGCCTGAGCGCCTATTCGGCGGGCTGAAATTGCGGCGAATGGCACTGGTGCCGGTAAATTTGATGGAGTGGTTGACAACAAGGATAGCTGTTGTCATATAATCCAACATGAAGGCTGGACCGCTGCTCAACGAACGCCATCAGCTCAACGCCAAGGCCTTCGTGGAACTGCGAATATGGCGGGTACCCCGACCAGTGCCGGGATCGAATCACGATCTCAAATATGCTCTCGCTTATGTCGTCGACGGTATCTGTGTGCTGCGTTACGATAATGAGTCGGGCAAAGGCGATCACCGCCATATCGGAGCGGCCGAAACAGATTATGCCTTCACCACGCCGGCCGCACTGCTGGCGGATTTCTGGAAGGATGTAGACGAATGGAGACCCGGATGAACATCGTAACACTCTCCGTTGCCTCCCGCGAGGACGTCAACGCCCATGCGCTGGCCGCTTTCGGAGGGAAGGCGCAGGGCGCGCATTACTCCTTCGCATCGCCCGATCTGCTCTGGCAGACGCTCACCCGCAAGCGCTGGGAACTGCTCCAGGCGATGACGGGACAAGGCGTGATATCGATCCGCGAGGCTGCGCGACGGGCCGGGCGCGACGTCAAGGCAGTGCATGGCGATGTCCAGGCGTTGATCAATGCCGGAGTAATCGATCGTGTGGAACGAGGCATCGTCTTCCCCTACGATGCCGTCCATGTCGATTTCATGCTGACCAAGGCCGCCTGACGGCGGACTGGGACGAGTGGAAGAAGGAAGCGATCCATGCCCGTCCCTCTGCATGCCCTAATCGCCGCCGCCTGTTTCGTGATCGGAAACACCTGAAGCCTATTCGGCGGGCTGGATCCCCGCCATGGGCCGCCGTTTCAGCCGCTCGCCCAGCTTCGCGAAGCGGCTGGTGATAGGGCCGTGCTCGCTCATCCAGGCATGATATTCGCGGTATTTCGGATCCTCGGCCAGCAAATGCGCTTCCTCGGTTCGCGCGCGCCAGTAATAGACTGCGCTGACGCAGCCGAGGAAGAAGGTGTTGCGCACCACGTCCACCATCGAGCCGCCCGTCACCAGGAAGGGCAGCGTCGAGCACCACCAGAACAGGTTCTTCGAAAGATAGGCCGGATGCCGGGTGAAGCGGTACGGGCCGTTCGTCAGCACTCCGCGATAGGTGAGGTTGGAAAAGCGGATTCCGAAAGCGACCGTCGCCCAGGCGTAAATCGCGGTGAGGAATACCAGCCATCCGGCCCACACCCACAACAGCGCCTCGTGTCCGGCAAACCAGTAGGCCCAGTCCGCCGTATTCTCCGTATAGGAAATCACACCCCCGCCGCCATCGGAGAAGATGCCGGGTCCCGCGATCATGCCCCACACGAAGGGCGGATAGCAGATCAGCGCGGAGAGCCAGCCGCCGAGCAGCGGATTGCCGCTCCTGATATGCGCGTCGAGCGGGCGCAGCGTGAGCAGGTAGCCGACGGTGCCGATCTGCACGTCGATCACGAACAGCAGCTCGAACAGCGTCACGCCCAGCCGTATCGGATCGCCGGCGATCGCGCCGATATCGGCATTGACGACCCCTGCGAAGCCGGGCGGCAGGATCGAGATCATGAATGCGCCGAAGAAACCCTTGATCGCCCAGGCGCGCCAGTGCTTCTTGACCTCGCCCGGATCCCATTTCTCGCGCCCGGTCAGCATCGCACCGAAATGCCATGCATGGTCGCGCGGCTCGACGAGCACGCGGTCGAGCCAGATCACATAAGGAATCGAGAGCACGAAGAGGGGGATCGCCGCGAAGCCGATCACCTCCATCGCAAAGAGATATTGCCCACTCCAGTACCAGCGGCACACGCAATAGAGGAACCCAATTACCGCCCAGGTCGCCCACAATCCGGCGAGCTTCGTCACCGAGACTTCGAGGACGGCGGAGATCGGCCGCGGCCGGTCCCAGTCGATCCCGGTGCTGGCGCGGCGATGGACCTTCTCGGCGAAGACCGACCATGCAGCCATCAGTCCGCCCGTCACCGCCATTGCCAGGAACGCCGCATAGGGTCCGCTCAGCCTCTCATGCGGGCCGGGCAAATCGAAAAGATCGGCGATCGACGGATAATTACGGCAGAAGGCGATCCACGCGAACAGGCCGGCCAGGCCAACCAGCCCGACCCACATGCTGACATCGCTTTCGGGGAGGCGCTCGCCCCGGTTGTGCGCGGAAACTTCCATGGCCATGCGGCCTAGTCCGCGAGGGTTAATGCGTCAGTAATGCCTCGCGGCCCGATTGGGCCGCGCCCCGAAATGGGACTATTGCGTCCACTTACCTGAACGCGGTGATCCGCCCGTCATCGCCGAGGATATAAAGCATCTGGTTTGCCACCACCGGCGCGAGTGAAACCGGAGCGCCGATTTCCGCATATTGCGTCGCCGTGCCCGTCGCCACATCGGTCGAATAAAGCAGCCCGCGAGAGCTTGCGACCCACAGCCGGTTGTTGGCCAGCACAGGTCCGGTCCAGAAGATCGGTCCCTCACGGTCTTCGGGGTCACGAAACGCCTCAAGTTGCGTGATCCAGCGAATTCGGCCCGTGCTGCGTTGAATCGCCAGCAGGCGCGCGTCATCGGTAAGCGTGAATATCCATTCGCCTGAGATTGCAGGTGTGGAAATTCCCGCCAGCGGCAACTCCCAGATGCGCTGGCCGGTAACCAGCTCATAGGCGGCCATGCGCCCGCCCTGCCCCAATGCGAATACCCGGCCTTCATCGATGATCGGGTCGGCATCGACATCGGTCAGTGTGCCGACCTGGGTCGAGATTGAAGTCCGCGCGAGCGCGTCGGACCAAAGGTTGCGGCCATTCTCGTAACGGTAGGCGACCAGCTCTCCGGAGCTGTAGCCTGCGACCACCGTGCCCTGCCCCGCAGCCGGCGCGGCAACGCCGAACACACCCGACTGGCCGATCGAGGCCGAATCCTGCCAGGTGACTGAGCCGTCATTGGAGTTGAGCGCGACGATTTGGTTGTCCTGCGTCATCGCGAAGACCGTGCCGAAGGCGACCGTCGGAGGGCCGCGCAACGGGCCTGCCGGCTTCACGCGCCATAGTTCGGAGCCGTTCGACGCATCGAGCGCAACCACGTCACCCACGCCGTTGGTTGCATAGACGCGGCCATTGTCGAATGTCGCGCCGCCGCCGAACGCCGAATCCTGCATGTTGCTCGCCAATTCGATCTGGTGGCTCCAGCGCCGCGCGCCGCTCGCCGCGTCGAACGCATGGACCGTGCCCGAAGTGTCGACCGCGAACAGAGTACCATTGCCGATCACCGGGGACGCGGCGAGCCGCCGTTTCTTGCTGGCGCCCGCGATCTGTGCGGTCCAGACGCGCTGCGGGGTCTGCGACAGCATGAGATGGCCGTAGGCTTTCGACGCCGTGCCCCCTCCTTGCGGCCAATCGACATTCTCACGCCCCGGAGGCAATACGACCGTGACATTGGCAAGGTTGGGATCCGGCGCAACGGCGCCCGCGATACGCGAGAGGATCGGCTCGCGATTGCCTACAGTCGGCGTTACGGGCTCCCCGTCGCCGCCGAATATGCCGCAACCGGCCAGCGATAATGCCAATGCGGCGATAGTTGCGATCCTTGCAAGGCCAAATGGCCGGGAGTTCATACGCATAGTTTTATCCATTATTGGGCCGCCTGGGCGGGCGCCGCCGCGCCGCCTTCGGCCTGCATTTCGGCCAGCGTCGCATCGACATCGACCACGGCATCGTAACCGAGCAGACCAGCCATCTGCCGCGCTCGCGAGCGCAGCGATTGCGGGGCCTTCTCGTCAGTCGCGATCTGGGTGAAGAGGGGACCCGCGAGATCGTCCTTACCCTGGTCGAGATAAGCCATCGCGACCATCTCGCCCGCGCTGGCGAACCAGGGATTGCCCGGTACGGCGAGCGGCTTCAACCGCTCGACCACCTCGGCCGGGTCGAGGCTGTCATATTCCAGTGCCGCGGCGCGGATCGTGGCCAGATCGCGATAGTTCTGCGGCAGGCCTGCATCCCCGGCGACCGCCTTGAAGCCATTGATCGCTTCCTGGTCGCGCCCGCGCTGTGCTGCGATTCCCGCGCTTAAAAGCTTGGCCGCGGCCTTGGCGCCGGGGCTGCCATCTTCCGCCAGGCCCGTCAGCGCATCGGCGGCATCGTCCACGTTACCGGCATCGAGTTGGTCGATCGCTGTAACAAGCTCTTCGGAGCGTCTTTCCAATTCGCTCTCCTGCCGCGCATCCCACCAAAGCCAGGCACCCAGCCCGGCAAGAAATAACACCAGGCCGGCAGCCACCGGCTTGCCGTATCGGCGGGAAAAGACGAGCAACTGGTCCTGACGCACGGCATCGTCCACTTCGCGCAGCAGCATCTCGTCCTGCACCTTCTGCTGGCGGGCGAGTTCTTCCTGGCGTCTGGAATCCTGTTCGGGAGGGAGGGCCACTGTCTGGCGTTTCCTGTGTCTGCGGCAATGCGCCGATTTCTGCTCGGCGGGCTGTTTAGCCGATGGCGCGGGCGTTTCAACTTCGAAAGGAGAGTCTGTCCCCCACGGGGTGAACCGTCAATGAAGCGCTTCGCACTGCCACCGCTAAAGTCTGGTGCCCCGGATGAGACCCGAATAGAGGCTGCGGTAACGATCGACCATCCGGCTTTCCTCATATTGCGCCATGGCGCACGCGCGATTGGCTGCCCCCAACTTTGCGCGCAATTCACCGTCTCGGGAAAGTTCCTCGAGTTTCCGTGCCAGCGCATCTCCATCTTCGGCAGGCGCGACATAGGCGCGGTTCTCCTCTGCCAGCATCGCCTTCACGTCCCCGACATCGGGCGCTGCGACCGGCAATCCTGCCGCCATCGCCTCAACCACCGAAATCGGAAACTGCTCGCTCTTTGAAGACAGCGCGAAGATATCGAACAGGCCGATCACTTCGGCGGGCTTCTCGGCAAAGCCCGGCAGGTGGACCCGGTGTTCGATCCCGCAGGCAGCCGCCTCGGCGAGGATCGCCTCGCGTTCCGGCCCCTTGCCGAAGATCACCAATTGCCATTCGTCGGGCAGCTTCGCCGCGCATCGCACCAGTAGCGGCAGGTTCTTGACTTTGCGCAACCCGGCCATCGTGCCGATCCAATACTCGCCTTCGTGTTTTAAGAGGCCGGACAACGTGTCGCGCGGCGGCTTGACGGCATAGGCTGCTACATCGATGCCGTTGGCGATGCGATGCACGCGGGCACGCGGTTGCTGCCAGATGTTCAGCGCGATGTCCTCCAGCCGCCTCGAGGGCACGACCAACGCCGCCGCCCTCCCCAGGGCGAATTTGCGGTAGAAGTTGCGCCGCCATTTGAGCCGCGTCGCCTCATCCTCGTTGAAGCCGTCCTCGTGATGCACCAGCGGCGGCAGACGCATGACATCGGCGTAGAGCGTGTGCCCCATCACCGCGTCCATCGCGCCCCAATTATAGGTCAGGATCAGGTCATAGCCCCGCATCGCATCGGCAATTCGCTTTAGCCGGCCGGGCGTCGGCAGGCCGGTCAATGGCGGGAAGGCGGGATAATCGGCCATGATGTCTGGCGGAATCAGCTCCGCCGCACCCATCGCCTCCGGAATCGCCGAGACGATCGAGTGCCGCGCCCTGTTTCCGAACGCCGAGATCAGCGCCACGCAGCGCATTTCCTTCCCTCCGGGATCGAAGGAGGAATGAACGTGGAGGATGTGAGGAATCCCGTCGCTGTTCATTCCACGCTTCCCAGCAGGTGCGTCATCGCTTCCAGCGAATCCGGCTCGTCGAGCGTCGGTGCATGGCCCACTCGCGGCACTGTGACGAGTTCGACCGCGGGCAGCGCACCGGCCATTTTGCGTGCGGTTTCTTCCGAGAGAATGTCGGACAACTCGCCGCGTAGCAGCAACAGCGGTCGACCCTCCAGCGCCTCCCACCCGGGCCACAGGTCGGGCGGCGGGGCGCCCTCTTCGGCGGTCTGCATCGGCTCGGCAATCTTCATGTCGTAGTCGAAACGGATACGTCCCGAAGAGCTGACCTTCATCACTCGCTTCGAGAATTGCAGCCATTTCTCGATATCGAAATCGGGATAGTATGCGCCATTATGGTCCTGCATCCAGCGCGCGGCATGCAGCCAGGTCGGAAAATTGCGCCCCTGCCCCACATATTCGCGAATCCGCTCGAGGCCGGCTGCTTCCACATTCGTGCCGATATCGTTCAGCATAGCCGCGGCGATCCGCTCCGGGTTCCTGAGCGCCAGCAACAGGACGATAATGCCGCCCAGCGACGTCCCGAAGGCGACGAAGCGCGCAATCCCGGCCTGCTTCAGCAGGGCTTCGATATCGGCGACATAATTGGGCAGCGCGTAAGTCGAAGGGTCTCTGGCGTACTCGCTTTCGCCGCGCCCGCGCAGCTCGGCGCAGATGATCCGCCATTTTCCCGCAAAAGCTTCCGTGACCGGCTCGAAATCGCGCGCGTTGCGGGTCAGGCCCGGAATGCACAGGATCGGCGGCTTATCCGGCGGTCCGGCATAGTCGCGGTAATGCAGCGCCAGCCCATCGGGGCTGGTCCATGTGCGGTCTTCATATGCGGGGGAACCCATTCTGACTGCCAATTCCTGCCTTCGTGCGCCTTGCGCTTGGTGTTTCCGGTCGCCACTAATGCCAGATGCCAGCCGATCCGCAAGCGGCGCCATATCGGCCCGATCCGCAAATAGGCGCCATTGCCGCATGGCTGGGCGATGCGGTCGAACCTGCCCCTTTTCCGAAGCATATATTGCGCTTCCGGAACGACCGGTGGGCGGCGGCGATCGGCCTCGACGGTCTCAGCGATGCCGCGTGGGCCGACCATTTCGGCAAGTTCGCCCCGCTCGCGGACAATATGCCGCAGCCGCTTGCGCTCAAATATCACGGCCATCAGTTCCGCGTATACAATCCGCAGATCGGCGATGGCCGCGGCTTCCTGTTTGCGCAGATGCGCGACGATGCGGGCCGCCTGCTCGACCTCGGCACCAAAGGCAGCGGGCTCACGCCCTATAGCCGCACCGCGGACGGACGGCTGACGCTGAAAGGCGCCGTCCGCGAAATCCTTGCCACCGAAATGCTCGAGGCGCTGGGCGTCAATACGTCGAAAACATTTTCGGTGATCGAAACCGGCGAGGAACTGGTGCGCGGGGACGAACCTTCTCCCACCCGTTCCGCCGTGATGGTGCGGCTTTCGCACTCGCATGTCCGCATCGGCAGCTTCCAGCGGCTGGCTGCCCTGCAGGAGAACGGCCATCTCGCGGAACTGGTCGGCTATTGCCTTGCGCAGTTCCCCGGACCGCCTCCTCCCGGCGATGCGCCCGGGCGCGAAGAACCGGCAGTCCGGCTGATGCATCAGGTGGTCGAGCGGCTGGCGGACCTTGCCGCCAGCTATATGGTCGCGGGCTTCGTCCATGGCGTGCTCAACTCCGACAATATGAACATTACCGGCGAAAGCTTCGATTACGGACCCTGGCGCTGGCTGCCGCAGTGGAACCCGGCCTTCACCGCTGCCTATTTCGACGAAACCGGCCTCTATGCGTTCGGCCGCCAGCCGGAAGCCATTCACTGGAACTGCGCGCAACTGGCCTCCGCATTGCTGCGAATTGCAG
>DASWIR010000274.1:0-21460 GCA_036397575.1 Alteraurantiacibacter sp.
CCCATCAGATTCGTCATGATCGCAGCAACTATGGCCCAGAACGCAAATGTTCCGCGCGCTTCGGCGAAAGAGAAATCCTCTTGGGTAATATGGACCTTGGGGCTGGGCCGCTGCGTTCTCTTCGCATCGTGGCCATCGCCGTCCGGCAATTGCCCCAGGTCCTCCGGCCTCTCGCGCACGAACATGGCGGCCGCAATGCCGATCGACACTGATAGCCCGCCAACGAGCATCCAACCGCTACGCCAGTCTCCCGTATAGGCGATGGTCCAGTCCAGCAGCGGCGCGGCGACCAGACCGCCCAGACCGTTCGCCGAAAACATGATCGACAGCGCAAGCGCGCGCTTCCGGACGAACCACCGCCCGATGCCGATCTGGGTCGCGATATTGCCGCCAATGGCAATGCCGCTCGCCGTTATGAGTCCAAAGGCCACGATCACGCCTGCCGTGCTTTCGACCACGGTTGCCAAGAGCAGCGAACCGATGGCGATCACCAGGCTACCCACGAGGAGCGCCGCGCGTACACCGAAACGCTGGATGCCAAGAGCGACGAGCGGAGCCGGCAGGCCCATCATGGCCATGAAAACGCCGAATGAGAGACCGAGCTCGCTGCCGCTCAGTCCCAGGTCTTCCACCATATAACCGCTGATGACGCCCGAACCGTACATTGGGAAAGCAAGATTGACGGCCAAGACCAGCCAGAACAGGAACAGCACGGTCCAACCGTAAAAGCGCCCGCGGGCAGCAGCTGGCCGGTCGGTGACCCGTCCGGTTTCAGGCGTGGAAGCTCCGGTCATTGATGATCCTATCCCGTTCGTTTTCCCGGCGCGTCGCCGGATCAGACGAGGCCTTTGCGGCGGCGCTTGATCTCGCCCTCGTCGACCTCGACCGGGGCGGGGACTTTCATCCCCCTCTGCACTGCCGGGCGCTCGGCGATACGATCGATCCAGCGGGTGAGGTGGGGGAGTCCGCCGAGATCGAGCTCGATGAATTTATACGCCTGTGCCCAACTCCAGTGGGCGATGTCGGCGATCGAGTACGCGTCGCCCAGCAGCCATTCGTGAGTCTTCAGGCGCGTGTCGAGGACTTCCAGCAAGCGCTTGCTCTCACGCTGGTAGCGGCCGATGGCGAATTCGATCCGTTCCTCGGCATAGCGCAGGAATACCGCCGCCTGGCCCATCATCGGGCCCAGCCCGCCCACCTGGAACATGATCCATTGCAGTGCCTCAGATTTGCCTCGGGGATCTGCTGGAATGAGTTTCTGCGACTTCTCCGCCAGATACATCAGGATCGCGCCGGATTCGAAGACCGCGAAGGGGCCGCCATCGGCTTCATGATCCACAATGGTCGGTATGCGGCCATTGGGATTGAGCTTGAGATAGTCGTCGGTCTTTTGCTCGCCGGCCGAGAGGTCGAGCGCGTTGATGCGGTAGGAGAGGCCCATCTCCTCCAGCGCGATGGCGACCTTCCAGCCATTGGGTGTCGCCGCGGTATAAAACTCGATCATAGGGCCTCTCAGTCAGTCGCGGTATTCGAGATCGGCGTGAATGCCGGACGATGGGCTATCCATTCCGGCTGAAAATAGCTACCAAAATTATTGACAAATGAGAGATGGATACGACACAGTCATCATTATAAGATATTTTTGCGGCTTTCGGGCCGGATCGCCCCATCTGCATCTGGCTCCGAAGCCTCGTGCCGAGATCGGGCTACTGAACTGAGGATTGCATGAAGGATTTGCAGGGAAAAACCGCGTTCATAACGGGAAGCGGCGCGGGGATGGGGCTTGGCATGGCCTATGCCTTTGGGCGCGCCGGCATGAAGGTCATGATCTCCGACATCCGTCCCGACGTCCTGGAGGAAGCGCTTGCCGGTCTCCAGGCAGAAGGGATTGAGGCGGATAGCATCGTGCTGGACGTGGCTGATCGCAACGCAATGGCCGAAGCTGCGCGAAAGACCGTCGAGCGCTTTGGCAGTGTCGACATCGCCATCGCCAACGCGGCGGCGATGATGATCGGCAGGGTCCGCGATGGCAGCTTCGACGACTGGGACTGGACTAACTCAGTGAATATCGGCGGGGTGATCAACCTGATCCAGTCCTTCCTGCCGATCCTTCGCGAGCAGGGAAGTGGCCATATCGTGGCGACGGCGTCGATGGCCGGCATTTCGCGCGTTCCGCACGGCGGTCTGTATTCGGTCCAGAAAGCGGCGGTGGTGGCGATCATGGAATCGCTGGCCGCGGAACTCGCGAACGAGAACGTGGGAGTATCGGTCATTTGCCCGGGGCTGACGAAGAGCGGCGGCGGCGGCGCAGCCAATCTGCGTCCGGAGAAATTCGCCGAGCACGGCGTCAAGTTTCAGATGCCGGCGCCTCCCCAGAACGCCGATCCGGACGCGCCGCCGCCGCCCAGCCCGATGGACTTCGCGATGGACTGGATGGAACTGGGCGAACGGGTGCTCGCGGGCATCAAGGCGGGCGATCTGTTCATCCTGACCCACAGCGAGTTCGGCGATCAGATTCGCGAGGAGTTCGCCCCCATCCTGGCCGCCATGGATGGCGACAATCCGGCGCCCCGGCTGCCGCCTGAAGAAGCCGCGGCGGGGAAGGCTCCTCCCGGCATGGATTTCGGCCTCTATGCGCGTGAACTGGTGCGCAAGAAAGCGGCGGCGCAGTGAGTGTCGAACTCTACCATTTCGAACCCAACGCGAATGGTGGCAAGCCGATCATCGCTCTGAAGGAAAAGGGCGTGACCTTCACCAGCCACTGGGTCGACCTGCTCAACGGGCAGCAATACGAACCTGAATACCTCGCGGTGAATCCCAAGGGGCAGGTTCCCACGCTCGTGCATGACGGCACGGTGATCTGGGAATCCACCCCGATGGGCGAGTATATCGACGAGGCATTCGAGGGTCCGTCCCTGCGCCCGGAGGATCCCGTCGAGCGCGCCCGCATGCGGAACTGGAGCCGGTTCGGCGACGAGTTCCTGGGACCGTCGCTTTCGATGATCGGCTGGAGCAGCTTCATCGCCCCGATGATGAAGCAGAAGGACCCGGCTGAGCTGGAGGCCTTCCAGCGGAAAATACCCACCGCCGAACGCCGCGAGGCCTGGCGCAAGACCATCGAGAGCGACTTCAGCGAAGAGGAACTGGCTGAGTCCCGGCGACGCCTGGCGGTGTCGGCCGAGCGGCTGGAGGAGCAGCTTTCCAGGACCGAGTGGCTGGCGGGGAGCAGCTATTCGCTCGCGGACATCAACCTGTTCAACATGGCCGCGGGCCTGCCGATGATGGTGCCGCATGTCGCCAACGCGGAACGAGCGCCCCATCTGCTGCGCTGGATCGAGAGGATCCGCGCGCGCCCCGCGGTGGCGGCTGCCATGGCATTGTCGCGGAACGCTTTCCAGAGGGGCAGGTAATGCCGATCCTTTATCATCAGCGGCCCGTTGCCCATTCCGCCAAGGTTCTCATCGTGCTCGCTGAAAAGGGGCTCGCGTTCGATTGCCGCCTGGTCGATCCGCCGTGCGGGTTGCAAGACCCGGACATTATGAACGCAGGCCACGCCGGATCGGTCCCGGTCCTGGTGACCGACGAGGGCGCGGTGATCGGCGAGTCCAGCACGATCGCCGAGTATATCGACGATACTCACCCCGAAGTGCCCCTCATGCCGCGGGACGCGGTGGGCAAGTGGCGCGCTCGGGTCTGGTTCAAATTCGTCAATGAGGACCTCGCACCCGCTACCGGCGTGCTGGCATGGAATGAATGGGGACGGCCCGGCCGCGACGAGGCCGCTCTCGCCGCCATTCCACCGCAGCTAGAAGCCCTGCCGCAGGACCGGCAAGCTTTCTGGTGCGAGGCCTTCTTCGGTTTTGGCAAGAAGCGGGTCGACCATGCCCGGCAGAAGATCGCCATGGTTGTCGGCCTGATCGAGGCCCGGCTTCTTGAGTTCGAGTATCTTGCCGGCGATACCTACTCGCTTGCCGACATCGATGTCTGGCCGTTTGCCAGCGTCCTGCCGGAACTCGTACCCGATCTTGCCGGCCCGGGCAGTGCGCCGAAAATGCACGAATGGATCGAGAAGGTCGCGCAGCGCCCCGCTATCAGGTCGGTCACCGCCGAAGCTGCAAAAGCGGATTGGTTGCCTGGCCCGGAGCCTATCCGTTGGGGCTGATGAACATCAGTAATGCCGTTGCTCCGTGCCATGTCCTTCCAGGAGCAAAGAACATGGCACGGCGTCGGGCCGGCCTAGAGCCCGGCTGCCTGCAAGGTTTCCCGCACCTTGTTAGGCATCGCTTTGGCCTTCTGCACCGCGGGTCGTTCGTCCATCGCCGCAATCCAGCGGAGAATGTTCGGCGTCGCCTGGGCGTTGACCGCGTCCGGCATCATCATCGGCAGGGATGGAGCTACCGAGTAGGTCGCGATGTCGGACAGGCTGTATTCGTCGCCCGCCGTCCATTCATTGCCATCCAGCAGGCTTTCGAGCCGGCGAACGCCTTCCTCGACCCAGCTGCGCGCTTCGGCAAGCTGCTCGGGCGAGAAACCGTTCTCGGCAATTGTGGCCCATTTCTCGCGCCGGTCCTTCAGCGGGATGCGCGCGATGCGCCTGCCCATCTCTTCCTTGCCGAGCTTTTGCGCCAACGGGTAAAGCAGGAACTGCCATCCGATCCTGCTGCCATTGGGGCCGAAATACTCGTCGATCCATTTGGTCCAGGTACGCATGCGCGCACGAGCGACCGGATCCCTCGGTTTGAGCGCGGGTTCTGGGAAAACCTCATCGAGATATTCGTTGATCACCGTCGTCTCGGTGATCACGACGCCATCGTGAACCAGGCTGGGAACAATCCCGTCCGGATTGATCGCCAGATATTCTGGCGAGTGCTGCTCGAAAGCCAGCAGGTTCACATAATGGCTTTCGAACTCGAGGCCTTTTTCGAACAGGCAGATGATCACCTTGACCGAATTGGCGATTGGTTCTGCGTGATAAAGTTCGATCATCGTGCTTTCCTTACTACGAGATTTGGGGACAGGAGATTTCCTTGAAAGACTTCAAAGAGAAGGTCGCGTTCGTCACCGGCGGCGCCAGCGGGATTGGCCTCGGCATAGCCAAGGCGCTGGCCGGCGAAGGTGCCAAAGTGGCGATTGGCGACATACGTCCGGATCACCTCGAGAAGGCTGTCGAGGAAGCGGCCGATGCCGGCCTTGCGCTGACGCCCTATCAGCTGGACGTGACCGACCGTGAACGCCATGTCGCGGTCGCAGGGCAAGTCGAACGCGACCTCGGGCCGGTCCACATCCTGGCGCTCAACGCCGGGCTCGGCGTGCTCGGCCAGATCAAGGACGCAACCTATGACGATTGGGATTGGGTCATGGGCGTCAATCTGGGGGGCGTGATCAACGGGCTGCGCAGCTTCCTGCCGGCCATGCGCGAACACGGGCAGGGCGGCCACATCATGGCGACATCGTCCATGGGCGGACTGGTGGTTGCCGACAATGGAGGGATATATTCCGCGGCAAAGGCCGCCGTCGTTTCGATGATGCGTTGCCTGCGCGCCGACCTCGCCAAGGAGAATTTCGGCGTTTCCGTGCTGTGCCCCGCGGCCGTGAACACGAACATCCACGAGCACTACGACATGCGCCCCGATGAGTTTGCGGCGGGCCGTCACGGTATCTCCGCCGAGAAGCGCGAGCAGCTCAAGCAGATGCTCAACTTCGGCATGTCTCCCGACGAAGTCGGCAGGTTGGTGCTGAAGGCAATCCGCAACAATGACGAGTTCATCTTCACCACCGGCGCGCTGGCGCCGATCGTGGAAATGCGCCGCGATGCGCTGCTGGCATCCCTGCCCGACGATCCGATCGACGAGCAGCGCTGGCAGGCGGACGAGATGGTCCGCAAGTTCATGGATGCCTCGCTCGCGTGAAGGAGCATGAGCGGCGCCTGGTTTATTACCATGCCCGCGCGTTTTTGACCTCGGCGCCGTAGGCCTTCAGGCCCAGCGTGATGCTTACGGCGCTGAGCGTGCCCAGGACCGCAACCGTCGTCACCAGGGCCCAGCGCAGCATCGCTTCGTCGCCGAAGGCGAAGTCGGTCAGCAGCGCGACGATGGTCGGTCCCAGGCCGAAGCCGATGACGTTGAACATGAGCAGGAACAGCGCCACCATTTGCCCCCGCATACGATTGGGCGTGACAGTCAGGATCGCCGCGTTCTGCGCCCCGATGGCAGCAACGCTGATCGCACCGGCAAGAACGCTCGCGGCGATGGCCAGCTCGGGAGTGGGCAACAGCGGCATCATCAGGCTGAAGGGCAGCGCAAGCCAGTGAGACCATGCCACGAGGCGCAGATTGGCATCATCGCGGCCCTTCCTGATGAAGCGCTCCGCCCACCAGATGCCCGCGATCAACCCGATAGGACTGGTGATGAGCGACGCGATGCCGGCCGTCACACCGTAGTCGGTAGGCGACCAGCCATGCGTCCTCTGGAAGAAGGCGGGCGTCCATGCGGCGGTTCCGGAAAGGACCATGGTGCCCAGCGCCAGGCCTATGAACATCGGCGCATAGACGCGCGCGTTTTTGCCGAGATAACGCAGCACCTCGGGCAGGGAGGGCGTCTGCTTGCCCACATCCTCAATACGGACCCTGCGCCTGGGCTCCGGTACGGTGAAGTACAGGAGCGATGCAAGCATACCGGGCAGGCCGACAAGGATGAGCGTCATCTGCCAGGGGCGCAGCTCTCCAAGAAGCGGAACGGAAACCGTTCCAATCTTCGCAAAAGCTCCGATGATGAGCCCGCCCAGCAGCAGGGCCGCGCCATTGCCGCACACGAAGGCGAAGGCCATCGTCGACATGGCGCGCGGCAGCCGGTCCGGGGGGAACAGATCCGCCATCATGGACGAGATGGACGGCGCGACACCCGCTTCGCCGGCGCCCACGCCGGCCCGGAAAAGAGCCAGCTGCCAGAAGTTCTGCGCCAGCCCGCACAACGCGGTGCAACTGCTCCAGACCGCCACGCAAGTCCCCAGGATCAGCCGGCGATGACCGCCATCGACAAGCCGGGCGATTGGGAGGCCTAACAGCAGGTAAAGGGCAACGAAAGCGAAGCCCATCACCAGGCTGATCTGCGTATCGCTAAGCCCGAGATCGGTCTTGATCGGCTGTACCAGGAGATTGACGAGCCCGCGGTCGAGCTGGTTGATCGTCATGGTCACGCCGAAAATCAGGACAGCCCACCAGGCTTCGCGCGGTGCGGGCCACGTGTTTTGTTCGGCTCCCGTCGGCGCGGTTTGAGGTTCCGTCATGTTCGATCGACCTCTGGGGCGTTGAGACGCTTGGTGGGCATCGGTTGAAGTGCGAATCCGCCGCCCCGGTCATTCGACTGAGGCGGCGGACGGCCGCTCCGTGCGCTGCCTAAAACCGGTAACGGAGCGCCAGCTGCCATTCGCGCGGCCGTCCTGGCTGACCGATAGCGATGCCGCTGATATTCACCGTCTCAAAGCGGTTGAGGTAGTAGTACTCGTCCAACAGGTTGCTGACGGACAGCACGATATCCAAGTTCTCGGATTCGTTCGTCCAGGTCAGCTGGGCATTGGCCAAGGTGTATGCGTCGACCGAGTTGAACGCATTTTGCACGGCGCCGGTGAAGATATCGTCCTGGTAGTGGACGTCGATCCGAGGCGTCAGCGAGCCCGCGCTGCCCAGCAGAATCTCGTATTGGGCGCCGATGTTCCATTTCCAGTCCGGCGTGAACGCACGATTGGAATCAAGCGTGATCCCCGTGCCCAGGGCAGCAGCGCTGATTGACTTGTACTGGAAATCCAGGTGGCTCAGCGAGGCGTCGATCGACAAACCGGCGACCGGCCGCAGAACGGTCTCGATTTCGAAGCCCTTGATGTCGGCCTTGCCGCCATTGATCACCACGGCGGACGGGAAAGTGCCGGCAGCCGGGTTGTAGCCGGGTGAAGTTATGTCCTCGTTGATCGGCTGGTTCGGATTGACGAAGGGGTTGTTGGTCCCAAGCAGGATGTCGTCGTACTTGTTGAGGAAGGCCGACACGTTGAGCGTGACTGCGCGACCGAGGAACTGGGATTTGAAGCCCACCTCATAGGCGTCCAGCGTTTCCGGCTCGAAAGGAACGACCTGGTTGCTCCAGAACGGGCGCGGGTTCACACCGCCGCTGCGGTACCCCGTGGAATACTGGGCATAGACCATCACATCCTGGGTGATGTGGTAATCCGCGTTGATCTTGTAGTCGAAGCGGTCCCCTTCGTAGACGGCACCCACACCGTCGATCGCGGCGAGCGAAGGCGGTGGAGCGCCGGTGTTGGGATCCGTTCGATTGTAGACGTAGCTTTTCTTCTCATCCGAATATCGGACGCCTGCGGTCAGGTTCAGATTATCGGTGATTGCCAGAGTGGCGTGAGCGAACACCGAGCTGTTTCGCGGCTTGGCGGGATCGTCAAGCAGCGTGTCGAAGACCGTCGGGAAGAAGACACGCCCGCCTGTGATATCCTCGGCTTCGAAATAGAAGCCGCCGATGGTCCAGTTCAACCTCTCGCCGAAGCTTTGGCCGGACAGGCGGATTTCCTGGCTGAACTGCTCGTGGCGGAAGTCGTTGGCGACCAGCTGGAAATTGAACGGGCTTGCATCGGCATCGTTGTAGAACTGGCCGTGATAGCGCCGGTAAGCGGTGATCGAGCGCAGGGTTATGCTGTCGGACAGGTCGATGTCGACAACCCCCGAAAGACCCCAGTCGACGAGGTCGTTGTTTTTCGGCAGCGCGAATGCGGTGGCGCCGCGCGTGAGCCCCCCATAGACGCCGCCGGGGTCGTTATACGTGGCATAGGAAACGTACGTTCCGTCGGTGACGAAGCGACTGTCAAACGGCGTGCCGCTGAGGAAGAAGCGGCCGCGATTTTCCGCATGGGTCAGCACCGTGGCCCCCGGTTCGGACCGGTCGATGCTGAAATCGCCCGTAATGGTGACACTGACAGTGTCGGACGGCGTGAAGCGAAGCGCGCCGCGCAGGCCATAGTACTCCTGCCCGCCTTCGCTGCCCAGCTTGCAACTGGCGGAGGTCACGAAGGCGGGGACGCCCGAACCGGGGTTGAGGCAACCATAGTCCATGTTGGTCACGTACCCATCGCTGTAGCGGGCCACACCGGCAATACGCAGCGCCAGCATATCTTCTACCAATGGCACGTTTACCGTGGCACGTAGACCGATCCGGTCGAAGCTCCCCGTCGAAGCTTCGACACTGCCTTCGAAATGGTTCGACGGTTGCTTCGAATAGAGTTTCAGGGCCCCACCGATGGAGTTTTTGCCGGCAAGCGTTCCCTGAGGACCGCGCAGGATCTCCAATCGATCGATATCGACCAGATCGAAGATCGCGCCGAAGACGGTCGAATAGTAGACGTCGTCGATGTAGACGCCCACACCCGGCTCAAGGGCGAAGTTGGTATCGCCCTGTCCGATGCCGCGAATGAACACCTGCGCACCCGGGCCGAAGACCGAACCGGCGGGCTTGATCGTGACGTTGGGCGCCTGCTCGCCGACCTGCGTGATTGAATTGAGGTTGCGCGCCTGGAGCAACTCCGCGTTCAGCGCGGTGATGGCCAAGGGCGTATCTTGCAAGGCCTGATCGCGGAATTGCGCGGTCACGATGATCTGATTCGGATCGTCCGGCGCGTCAGCCTGAGAGGTATCCTCATCTTGTGCATATGCCACATTAGCTGATGCTAAGCTGACGGTAAGCGCCGCAAAGCTGGCGCATTTCCCAAGTCTTCTCTTCACGTTGCGCATCCTCCGATCCCCACTTCCGAGCCCATTTTTGTCGTTGGCTCAGTGTTTTCACCCACCGATTCCGGTTAAAATCAGCGCCGACAATCTACGGAATTTAAATTCTGATTGCAATTTTAAATTTGAATTTGAATTGAGCGCTGCTAGACGAATCTGCGAAAGAGAGGTGCGTGATGGATGTGAGGTCGAAGGCGATCTTCAACTCAAATAGGCTTAAGCTCGGGTGGTTCTGCCCGAACACCATTTCGGGAATGACGAAGGCGCCCGAGATGAGCTGGCTCCGGTGGTCGGAGGTGGTCGCGGCTGCCACCATCGCTGATACCGCCGGTATCGAAGCCCTGACACCTATCGCGCGCTGGAAGGGCTATGTGGATGGCGATCCCGATCACATTTCGAATCAGATAATGGATGCGTTCAGTTGCGCGGCGGGACTCGCGCAGGCGACCAAGTATTCCACCATCTTCGCCACCAGCCATGCCCCGACGATCCACCCGGTGGCGATCGCGAAGCAAGCGGCCTCGATCGACGAGATCTCGAACGGGCGCTTTGCGCTCAACATCGTCGGGGGATGGAACCGGCGCGAGTTCGAGATGTTCGGAATCGAATTGCTGGAGCATGCCGAGCGCTATGAATATCTCGCCGACTGGCTTGGCGTCTTGCGCAAGCTATGGACAGGCGAGGAGTTCGATTATCAGTCCAAATACTTTTCGATGAAGGGCGCCGTCTGTCAGCCCAGATTGCGCAGTGGCCACATCCCCATCATGAACGCCGCCACGTCGACCGTAGGCATGCGCTTTGCGGCCAAGAACTCCGACCTTGGCTTTTGCACTCCGCGAGGCGACGATCCGCTCGCGTGGACGGACGAGGTCGCTAACTACAAGGCGTTGGCTCGTGACGAATTCGATCGGGACATCAAGATCTGGACGAACGCCTCCGTCGTTCAACGTCAGACCGATGCGGAAGCTCAAGATTTCTACGAATACTACACGGAGGAAATGGTCGATCAGGTGGCCATTGACAGCATGATCGATACCATGGTCCGGGAAAATGGCTGGGCTGGCGACGACAAGCGCATCGGCTTCATGCGCAAACGCATGATTGGGGGATCGGGATTTCCGCTGATCGGTTCGGCGGAGACGATCGCCAACAAGCTGGAACTGATGACCCAGGCCGGTATCGATGGCGTCTTGATGTCCTGGATCGATCCGATTGATGGGCTGACCCGCTTCACCCGGGATGTCTTGCCGATATTGGAAGAGAAGGGGCTCCGCGCGCCCTTTCCTCAGGTTTGAGCCAGGCGAGAGGAATGTTTTCCGGCCCCTTGTTTCAAGGGTGATCAGGCCCTGTCCTCGTGAGCTTCATATTGGTCACACAAGGCCCGGCAGCCGGCAAGGACGTAGGTGTACATCGATTGCGTCAAATCAGAACGCTGCGGCTCGGCAAAGCTGAGCGCCGGAAAGATTGATCTTATCAAGGGCCTGTCCACGATCAGGAGCCACTGCGTCGTGGCAAAAAGATAGATGCTCAAACGGCTTATCAGTCTTTCATCGTCCGCAGGGGCGGCGAGGCCCGCAGCGATCTCTTTGACCTGGGAGATAATGAATTTCAGCCCATCAAGGAGCGGCGCGCCAAAGGGAGACGGTGATACCAGCTCCCTCGCCGATAGTTGCGCCATCCAAAGCCTGTCGGACGAGGTGACCACAATGCCTGCAATTTCGTCGACGAACTCGAACAGTCTCGCTTCGGGATCCTCGAATTGCCGCATGCGATCCGCAAGGCTTTGCAGGTTGAAGAAGTCACGCTTGGTTATCGCAACAAGTTCTTCGAAAAGGCCATCCATGCCATGGAAATAGTAGTTGATCGCGGCCGGATTGACATTCGCCGCCTCGCAGATTTGCTTGCCCGATACGCGGCCAAATCCAAGCTCGCCAAACATTGGACCGGCCACGGCAAGGATCGCATCGCGGGTTTTCTGGTTTCTATTGGCCACATCCGTCTCATGCCTTCGTCTCACCAGCCAGGCAAGGGGCGGACGCGATGATCGATCCGGACGAATTCAAACAGAGCATGAGCCGGCTGGCAGGTTCGGTCTGCATCATCACGACGGCCAACGAGCGGGAGTGGACCGGATGCACGGCCACCGCCGTGTGTTCGTTGTCGACCGCGCCGCCCTCGATGATCGTTTGCCTCAATCAAGACAGCCAAACAGCGGGTCAGATCGTTCAGTCCAGGTCGCTTTGCGTCAACATATTGGGTCCGTCTGACAAGGAAGTGGCGCTGCTCTTCGCGCGACGCTCTGCCGGGACTTCAAAGTTTAACCTTGGGGACTGGGTTGACCAGGAAGATTGCGGCCCGCGTCTAGCAAGCGCCATTGCATCGCTTGGATGTCGCGTTGTGCAACTCACAAAGTCAGGAACGCACTTTGTGCTGATCTGCGAAGTCTCGAAGATCCACCTGGCAGATTCAGAGCAAAATGCATTGCTTTATGCGAAGGGAGCGTTCGGCCAGTTTCATCCATTATAAGGGCCGGGCCGAATGGTGTCGGGCTATCGTGGTAGGTAAGGGCGTGGTCTGAGCGCGAAGTTTCTACCGGCCATCCGTTCCTTCCATTGCGGGATCATTCGCACTCGTCAAATTGCCATTTGCCGCCGCCCCTGCATCAAGACGAGTAGGCGTAGGAGAGGTGCCTCGGAACGGCATTTCCGCTGGATTGGGAAGCTCCGCCGGATTGGCGAACCGCAGTCATCCGAAATGCGATACTTTTCTAGGATTCACCGGGATCTAGGAGGGGGATGGATGTCCGCTTTGCTTCGCAACCAATCTAAGAGCTGCCAGTCCGCTTGCGGCCCGAAGTTGTCACGCTTTATGGGTGACAATCGGGCGGAATTCCGGGCGGAGCGGGAATTCTGGTGGACGCGCTCTGTCCCGCGCTTCGCGCTCCTAAGGGCGCGGTGTTCCTGAACTGACCCGCAGGCACTCTTGCCTCGCTCATTGCCAGACGCCCGCTGGCCCACAGGCCCGCGCGCAGAACGTCCGGCGGCTTCGCGCCGTGCAAGGGTGCCGTTTCTTATTGGATCGCGCTGCGATCCGGTTTTCCGACTCGGGTGCCAAAAGGTCGCCCCATGTCCGTTCAGAATTCAAACAATTTCTCGATTTGTGTGGGGTAAAATGTGGGGCAGAGTGCAGAAGGATGAGATTTTATGTTTGTAAATTAAATGTTTGATTGGAATTCCGGCATTCCACCCTCTCTGCTCAATCGTGGTGTACGTGCGAATGTCTCCGGACGCGGCCACTACAACGCTGACGTTGGCATTCTGCCGCGCAGATCCTGTGTCGGGTGCAGAATTGTCGATGTCACATCGCTTGGGAACCGCCCATTGTTGGGGCGCGTCGGCCTGACAGTGGTTTTCAAAACGGCGCGGTTACGCCATAGTATGACGGGGGAGCCGGTACTTCGAGGCCGGCACGAGTGGCTGACGACAACGAATTCGAACCGCGTCCGGGACGCATGCGCGCACGCGGCGGCAAGCGCGCGCGCGCCTACCTTCAGTGCGTGGTCGCCGCCGCCAATCTGGCGCGGGGCGGCGCCAGGTCAGGCGGCTCTGTAAAGCGCAGCTTTAGTGGCAGCCGCCATGGCCGCGGGGCGGGCGTTGGCCGGCTCCTTGCGCGCAAGGGCGGCGCGGATGCACGGTTCCGCCGCCGGGTGGTGATCAAGGCGCGCATAGTTCGCCTGGCCGGCAAGGGCGGAGCAAGGGCGCTCGCCCATTTGCGCTATCTGCAGCGCGGCGGCACGACCCGCGAAGGCGAGGCAGGTTCACTTTACGGCCGCAAAACCGATGTGATCGACGGCAAGGCATTTCACGACCGGTGCGCCGGCGACCGTCACCAGTTCCGTTTCATCGTCTCGCCCGAGGATGGCACCCAGTATGACGAGCTAAAGCCGCTCGTGCGCCGGCTGATGGCGCGCGCCGAAGCGGATCTCGGGACCAGGCTCGAATGGGCCGCTGTCGATCATTTCGACACGGGTCATCCGCATGCCCATGTGATTGTGCGCGGCGTCGACGGGAAGGGCAAGAACCTGGTGATCGCGCGCGACTATTTGACACGCGGCCTTCGCGAACGCGCTGGCGAGCTTGTCGATCTCGATCTGGGGCCGCGTACGGACCACGAGATGGCCCGCGCAATGACTGCACAGATCGATCAGGAGCGCTTTACCGATATCGATCGCCGCCTGCTTGCTGCCGCTGACAATGAGCGAAGCGTATCCGCGCATGGCGCTGGCGTGTTCGAACAGACTTTGCGCGCCGGCCGGCTCAAGGCGCTTGAGCGGATGGGACTGGCCGAGCCGCTTGGGAAGGGCCGTTTCCGGCTGGATCCCGATTTGGCCGCGACACTCAGGCAGATGGGAGAGCGCGGCGACATCATCCGCACCATGCAGCGCGCTTTCAGCGACCGGCTCATCGAGCGCGGCGCGGCCGACCTGGCGATCTACGATCCGGCCCCGGGTGCAGTTCCGCTTTGCGGCCGGGTGCTGGAGCGCGGTCTCGCCGATGAGCACCGCGACCGGCACTATCTGATTGTCGATGCGATCGACGGGCGCACTCACTATGTCGCGCTGGGCCGCGAAATGGCCGAGGGGATTGGCGAGGGCATGATTGTCCGGATCGATCCGGTCAGGTTCGAACCCCGTGCGGCCGACCGCACGGTTGCCAGGATCGCTGCTGCCAATGGCGGGCGCTACGATGTCGATGTGCATCTGAATTTCGATACGAGCGCAACGCGCGCCTTCGCCGAAGCCCATGTCCGACGGCTCGAAGCGATCCGGCGCAGGACCGGCGGCGCCATGCGCGAGGCGGATGGCAGCTGGCGCATTGCGCCCGACCATCTTGAGCGCGCAGCGGCCTACGAAACGGAACTGCTGCGCGAGCGGCCAGTGGTCGTGAGCCTTCTCTCCGTTCGGCCGCTCGAAGAGCTCGCGCGCGCCGATGCGGCAACCTTGCTCGACGCGCGGCTGAGCGAGCCGCAAGCGCTGCCGCTGCGCGAAGCAGGGTTCGGGGCCGAGTTGGCTGCCGCCGAGCGGCAGCGGCGGCAATGGCTCCTCACCGAACAGTTGGCCGAAGAGAGGAACGGGGAGTTCCGGATGGCGCCAGACGCAATCGGCCAGCTTCGCCGGCGTGAATTGCTCAAACTTGCGCAGGGCATCTCCGAAGAGCTGGGACTGCCCTACGGCGAAACCGGCGCAGGCGAGCGGATCAAAGGTATCTACTGCCGCCGCCTGGATTTGATGAGCGGGCGCTTTGCGCTCATCGAGCGCGCGCGTGATTTCGTGCTGGTGCCCTGGCGAACGGCGCTCGAAGGGCATGCCGGAAAGCACGTGTCGGGCCAGGTCCGCGGCGAAACGATCAGCTGGACGATCGGGCGGGGAAGGGCAGGGCCATCGATCGGGTGATTTCGCTCAAGCGTGACTGCGAATTTGCCGGCTGAGCCCCAAAAAGGCTCGAAGCATGGGTTCATCGAGGCGCGCGATCAAGAGCCGGGCGGCGCCTCAATCTCTCTGCGCAGGAAATCGTTTGGCTGATTTCCGTCACCATTTTTTTGCATCGCGCCCATCAAAGGAAATGGATTGCGTCAATCCGGCAGGTTCGCGGGCCGGTAATCGCCGCGCCGCTCGATCCGGTCTCTGACCGAGGGGTGGACCGGGTCATCCTTGCCAACCGCTCGTTTCTCTCCCCAGGGAACATAGAATCCAAACAGCGACCATTTGCGCGTTTCGGCTCGCCGTGCGCGCTTGGGAAACCACTCGATCAGTTTCCATCCCCAGGTCAGTGAGCGATGCTGGTCTGCGCCTGCATCCGGCGGTATGTAGTGGTGCGTGCTGCCTTTGCGCCTATGGCCCTTCACAAGATGGTTGAACATCGCCGTGTTCACTTCAAGGCCGTGTTGCTTTGCCTCCTCGACCATCCAGATGAGCGGGAATTTCGAAAGCGCGCTTTCCTCTTCGCGGTATCCGCCGCCGACATCCGAATGCACGCCTGCAAACCACATTTCGATGGAGTCCTGGTCAGGCGGCTCCTTCTTGCTGAAGGGGTTGGCGATGAACTTCTGCTCCGGGTTCCATCGCGATGCTCTGAACATACGCCGGCGTTCGTCGATCGCCATTGCATGACGAAATACCCGCACGGATTCGTTTTGCAGAGTATAGGGCAGTGTCTCGAGACTGGGGATGAGACGGTCCTTGCGCGGCACGATGACCGAGCCGACTGTATCCCACACGCCAATGAAATGGATCGTCGCGCGCCTCGCGCCGCTTACACGGGCAAAATGCCAGGCGATCGGTAAATCGTCGTCTTCGGCGGCCTTCTTGTAGGCGACAAGCGCGTAGCCGCTCAGATTGAGCTGGTCGGGGCGCAACAGGCCGATCATATGGATGAAACCGCCAAGGACGCGCGCCGTCCATGCGCCGCGGCTGAACCCGAAAAGCCAGATCCGGTCGCCTTCGCGCCAATGGCGGCATAGCCAGCTGTAAGCCTCGAGCACGTTGTCATCGAGGCCCCATCCGGTCATGAGACCGAACAGTTTTGCGGCATTCTGCCGGAACCTGCGCCAGCGGCCCGGCTTGCCGATAGTGCCGACGCCGGGATTGTAGAACACCAGCTGCTCGTCATTCTTGCTCGTGATCCGGAACAGCTTGAGCACATTCGATAGGTTGCGGCCGAGCTCGTTGCCGGTCCCGTCCAGCATCACCACCAGATTGCGACTGCGGGGCCGGTCTGAGCCGGGCGTTTTCCGGGTGGCACTCATGGTAAGTTCGCCATGACGATTTCGTCTTCCCTGACCCGGTCATAGGACACAACCTGAACCACTATACCGTCGGGCGCGACCAGTTCGATCCTGTCTCCGCCTACGCCGAAGAAGAATAGCTTCATGCCGGTTCCCCCAACCCTTTCTGTCCATCATACCATGAAGCTTGGACAAACGGGAGTTGGGAGAAGTGCGGCGCTAGTTGGATCCTCGATTTGTCGTTTTGCGGACGCGGTTGGAACCGGAATGGCAGCTTGCGCCAAGAGCAGACATTCATGCGGCCAGATCGGCTCGTCGAAAGCCGCCATACGTTCATACCCTGGAATGGCTTGAGTTGGGCCGGAGGCGGAAAATCCGCTCTGCTTGCCAGGGACCTCGAGAGCGGACATTCCAAGTCAGGCTGAGCTAGCCTCAGGCAACGAGGGGAGCGACCCAACCAGTGCAGCAGAGCGGCGGTCTTGTAGGTCTGCCTGTCGACAAGGTGGCGTGCGAGGAGTGCGCGTTCTCGACCCTCTTGTTAGCGCAGCGGCCGACCCCTGCTTGTGCTCGCAGCCGAGGTTAACACACCCACCAGACCCCCAATGCAGTGGACCGTCCAAGCTGATCAGCTAATCAAATTGGTGAATCTCGTGATCGAAAACGCTCAATTGTTGCGTGAAGCATATGGATTTCTGAGCAGCGCCCCCACATAGGCTTGAAGCAAGGCAAGCCAAAATAGGAGCCGATCGGAACCATGCATGCAGCCGAGCGCCAGAAGCTGATTCTCGATCTCATTTCGGACAGCGGCTTTGTCACCTATCGGGAACTGGAACGCCAGATCGCCGCCTCGCCGGCGACAATCCGCCGCGACCTTACCCAGTTGGAGCAAGACGGTGCGCTGACGAGGGTGCATGGCGGGGCGAAACAGGTCGAAGGTGAGGCGCAGACCGGCTACGCGCAGAACTTCCTCACAGGCACGCCTTTCGAACAGTCGATCACGCAGAATATTGCAGAAAAGGAAGCAATCGGTCGTGCGGCCGCTGCGCTCTGCCGGAAGGGCGAGGGAATCATCATTGACGGGGGCACGACCACCTTTCAGATGTGTTCCCACCTTGCCCCGCTCCGATTGCAGGTACTCACAAATTCGCTGCATATCGTGCTGGCGTTGAGCCAACAGCCTGACACGCGGATACTCGTGCCATCGGGCACGTTATTTCGCGAACAGAACATTATTCTCGCGCCGAGCGGTGAAGACTGCATGCCCCGCTTTCACGCGCAGCGCCTTTTTATGGGGGCGGCCGCCGTGGGCTCACAGGGCGTGATACAGTCAGATGCCGTGCTGGTGGCCTCCCAGCGTCGGCTGATCGAACGTGCCGAGGAGGTGATCCTGCTTGTCGATGCAAGCAAGTTCGAGGTTTCGTCCGGTGCCATCGTTTGCGGGCTGGAGGAGATAGACGTGATCGTTACCGCCGGTGACGTTCCGGAGGAGGTGCGCCAATGGGCTGCCATCCACGACATCGAGGTGATCGTCATCCCGGTCGGCCGGGGCACTTAGAACGCGCTGTCGGTTATTATCAATCGCGTCGCGTGTATTCCACGGACCTGCCGAAAGGTTGCTAGACGATGCCCGCTCCCAGTCCCACACTGCCTCGCTCCTGGGCCTTGCGGTCCCGCCAGCGGCTCTCGCGATACGCACCCAGCCAGTCAATCGCGCCGCCCTGTTCGGCCCGCGCCTGAGCCAGGATAGGGCCAACGTCAGTCTCATAGGCAGTGCGCAAGGTGCGGAAGGCCAGCATTACGTCATTGTCGTTCTGCGCCTGCTGCAGGGCCTCGCGGTCGACCAGCAGCGCACGGGCGTAACAGCCGGCGATTGCCTCAGCAGAGGAGAGCAGGCTTTCGATCGGATCGGTCACATTGTGCGACTGGTCGATCATATAGGCGGGGTCGAAGCCGGCGCGCGGATTGCGCTCAGCTTCGACCAGTTCATTGAACACCAGAAACAATTGGTGCGGATTGATGCTCGCGCTGTCGAGATCGTCATCGCCGTACTTGCTATCGTTGAAATGGAATCCGCCAAGCTTGCCGACATGGTGGAGACGGGCGACGATTTGCTCGATATTGGTGTTCGGGGCATGGTGGCCAAGATCGATCAGGCAGCGGCATTTCTCGCCTAGTTCCTGCGCCACGATGAGCGAACTGCCCCAGTCGGAGATCACGCTGGAATAGAAGGCCGGCTCGAACATCTTATGCTCGATCAGCATGCGCCAATCATCAGGAAGCGCGGCATAGACCTTGGCCGCAGCCTCCAGATAGCGGTCCAGACTGCGGCCCAGATCCTGTTGGCCGGGGAAGTTGGTACCATCGCCCACCCACACGGTGAGCGCGCGCGAGCCGAGCGCCTGTCCGATCTCGATGCAGTCTATGTTGTGTTCCACCGCCTGCTGCCGGGTCGATTCGAGGGTGCTCGACAGCGAGCCCGTGACATAGCTTTGCGCCTGACCCGGCTGATCCTGGAAGGTGTTGGAATTGACTGCATCAAAACTTAGTCCGTAGGATGCAGCTTCCTCCGCCAGAGCTCCGTAGTCGTTCACCTTGTCCCAGGGGAAGTGCAGGCTGACGCGCGGCGCGGTACGGCCAAGCTGGTTGACGACCGCACAATCGGCGAGCTTTTCGTGGATGTTGGTTGGTTCACCTGGCAACGGGAATTTGGCGAAGCGGGTTCCGCCACGACCGGTTCCCCAGCTGGGCACGGCCACCGACCAGGCCTTCACACGATCCTTGATGCTATCGATAGCAATGCCGCTGCGCTCCAGCTTGCGGCCCAAGGCCGCGTATTCATCATCGAGCGCGGCACGGCGCGCCTCGTTGTTCTGCGCAACAAGGTCAGCCGAAATAAGGTCAGCCGAAATCGGTAGTTCGGTCATGCTTCTCTCCGTGGCAGGCGTTCAGCGAGTGAAGGCCTGCACATTGCCCGCATCGACATTGATCATGTTGCCGGTGGACTTCGCAGAGGCTTCGCTGGCGAACCAGTAAACGGCCTCGGCAATGTCGTCAGGCAGCACGTCACGGCGAAGCATGGAGCGGTTGCGGTAATGCTCTTCGAGTTCCGCCCCTGCATCGATGCCAAAGGCGCCAGCCCGCTGCTTGCGCCAGTCACCGTCCCAGATTCTACTGCCCTTTATCACCGCGTCGGGATTGACGATGTTGACCCGGATGCCGTGATCGGCACCCTCCAGTGCGAGGCAGCGGGCAAGATGATTGGCTGCCGCCTTGGCGCTGGCATAGGCAGCGGCATTCTTGGCCGCAGCCACGGCGTTCTTGGAGCCGATGAACACCACGCTCGAACCGCCTTGCGCGGCCATCCGGCGAAGGATCGGCCAGGCAGCGCGCGTCGCAAGAAAATACCCCTTGGCCAGCACCTCGTAATTGCGATCCCAGAGATCCATGGTGGTCTGCTCGATCGGCGCCGAGGAGGCAATGCCCGCATTGGCTACCAATAGGTCGAGCCCGCCGAATTCCCGCGCGCATTCCGCAAGCGCAGCCGCCACTTGGGCTTCGTCGGTAACATCGCAGGGCACAGCACGAACCACGTCCTTGCCGTATTTCGCGGCCAGGTCGGCGCGCGTTTGCTCGACCCCCTCGCCATCCACGTCGGCCAGCATGACACACGCCCCCTCGCGCAGCAGACGTGCGGCGGTCGCCGAGCCGATGCCGCCCGCGCCGCCGGTAACGAGCGCGATCTTGCCGACCATCTCGCGGGGAGCCGGCATGCGCTGCAGCTTCGCCTCTTCGAGTAACCAGTACTCGATGTCGAACGCTTCCTGCTCGTCAAGCGCAACATAGTCGCCGATCGCCTCGGCGCCGCGCATCACGTTTATGGCGTTCAGGTAGAATTCGCCGGCAATGCGTGCGGTCGCCTTATCCTTGGCGAAGGTGAAACGGCCCACACCGGGAACCAGGATCACGACCGGATTGGGATCACGCATGGCCGGCGAATTGTCGCGCCTGCAGCGCTCGTAATAGGCAGCGTAGAGCTCACGGTAATCGGCCAGGCTTTGCGCAAGGTAATCCTCGTCGTCGAGTCGCTCTGGGTCGAGCGCGAGCGGAGCGATCTTCGTGCGCAGGAAGTGGTCGGGGCAGGACGTTCCGAGCCCGGCCAGCCGCTCAAAATCTGCCGACCCGACAAATTCGAGCGTGGCCTCGTCGCCGGAGAAATGGCCGATCTTACGCCGGTCACCGTCCATAAGACCACGAAGTCTCGGCATCAGCGCGGCCGCCACCTCCTTGCGATCGGCCCGCGGTTCGACGACCTTGCCGCCGAAGGCCGGCCCACTGGCCAGCCGCGTGTTGAGATAGTCGGCCGCCTCGGCGATCAGGCGGATTGTCTGCTCGTAACACTCCTTGGCCGTTTCGGCCCAGCAGATGATGCCATGTCCGGCGAGCAGCGCGCCCTTGGCCTGCGGGTTGGCCCTGGCGAAATCGCGAATCCATACGCCGAGCGTGAAACCGGGCCGCTTCCACGGCAGCCAACCGATCTCGTCGCCCCACAATTCGCGCACCGCTGCCTGGCCTCCAGAGCTGGCGGCGAGAGCAATGATGGCGTCCGGATGGACGTGGTCGATATGCTTGTACGGCAACAGCGAATGCAAAGGTGTGTCGATCGAGGCCGCGCGCGCATTCAGATTGAAAGTGCAATGCGGGAGGAAGCCGACCATCTTGTCGTCATCCTGCTCGCCTGAATAATGGCTCTCCAGCGCCAGCAGCTTGCCCTCGTAGAGCGTGGCAAAGCCGTCGAGCCCCATCGAACCGATATCGCCGCCGGACCCTTTGACCCACAGCACCTCCACTTCCTGACCGGTGAGGGGATCGGTCTCCATCACTTTCGCCGAAGTGTTGCCG
>DASWIR010000275.1:0-12645 GCA_036397575.1 Alteraurantiacibacter sp.
AGCGCGCGTTCGGTCACCAGTTCGCGGCCGCGTGCCATCAGCAAGTGCCAGTCGCGCCCGCCTCGCTGTAACGTCACGACGCAAAATTCGCGGCTGCACTGCGCCCCATCCCAGCTTTCGAGCGGGACCGGCTCGCCCTCCAAACCCGCCAGTTCGAGGAGATTGTCCCGCGCATAGGAGCTGCGTCCTTCGCGCAGCACCAGCAGTCGTCCGCCCTCCGTGACTATGCCGACATGCCGTCCGTCGCCGGATACCAGCATGTCGGGCACCGGCGCGAAGGCGATCAGCAGCGCTGCCACACTCATCGGGACCAGCCCGGCCAGCCTTGCCCTCCCCCGCCAGAGCGCCAGCCACAGCGCCCCGCCGACGAAGAGCAACAGCGCCCCGCCCGGCACTGCGGGAGTCAGCTTGACCGCGCCGGGACGCGAGGCGGTGAAATCGGCGATCGCCAGCAGCAGTTCGAGCGATTTGCCCGCCAGCCACCAGAACGGGGCGCCCAGCCCCACAATGTCAAACAACAATGCGATCGCGATCAGCGGCATGGAGATGAAAGTCACCAGCGGGATCGCCACGACATTGGCAAGCGCGCCATAGAACCCCGCCCGGTGGAAATGAAACAGGACTATCGGCATCAGCGCGATTTCGATGACGAAGCCGGTGACGAGCAGCATCACCGCCCGCCTGCCCCATCTCGTCACCGCGCTCTCTTCGCGAGGCGCAAGGAAGGCTTTCACCGGTGCAGCCCCTGCCAGTGCTATGATCGCGATTACCGCGGCAAAGCTCATCTGGAAACTCGGCCCGACCAGCGACTCCGGCCACAGCATGAGCACGAAAATCGCCGCCACCGCCACCAGTCTCATGGACAGCGGCTCCCGCCCGATCGCCAGCGCGCCGAGCACCAGCAAGGCTCCCGCACAGCTGCGCACGGTCGGGACCTGCGCGCCCGTCAGCAGCGTATAGGCAATGCCGGCCAGCGCCCCGACCAGCGCCGCCGCCACCGGCAGGCGGACCCGCAGGGCGAGCCACGGCCACAACGCCAGCAGCTTCATGGCGATGAAATAGGCAGCAGCGATCACCGCGCTCACATGCAGCCCGCTGATTGAGAGCAGATGGGTCAGGCCCGCATCGCGCATCGCCTCCTCCACTTGCGATGTGATCGCACCGCGATCCCCGCTGGCAAAGGCGGCCGCGATGGCTCCCGGCTGCCCATCCAGTTCATCGCGGACATGGCCCGACAGGCTTCGTTGCTGACGCGCGATCCAACCACCGCTCGCTGCGGGTTCGATCACTTCCAGTTCGCCCTGCAAGCCACCGGTAGCGGCATAACCCTGGAACCAGGCCGCACGGGCGAAATCGTAAGAGCCCGGCAGCATGGGCGGGGCCGGCGGCATCAGCCGCGCACGCAAGCGCACCAGCGCGCCCTCGCCGGCTTCGGCGTGGTCGTCCGCCAGCGGGACATTGATCCGCACCTTGATCGCGCGCCCGGAATCCCTCTCCCGCGTCGCCAGCACAAGCCGCACGCGGTCCTCCGCGGGCTGCTCGATCCGTTCGAGCACCCGGCCCTCGATCTGCATGCTGGCGGGCCACGCAATCGGCTGGGCTCCGACCAGTTCCGATCTCGCCCAGATCAGCGCTATGCCTGCAGCGAGTGCCAGTCCCAGCGATATCCCCGCCAGCATGAGCTGCGACCGGCGCTCCACATCCCGCCAGAGCGCCACCGCTCCAACCGCCAGCAGCAACCCTCCGGCCATCGCCGCGATCCACTCGCCGGAACCTGGAAGCGCAAACCAGGCTGCGATTCCCGTCGCCACGGCAACCGCGATCCAGGGGCCGCGATCCATTCCGGCACGGGCCAGGAAGGCGTCGGCAGCATCTGCCAAGCTGGACAAGCGCACGCGGTTTCGCCAAGGCGTCTGCTGCAACGCAGCATTCACCGCTCCCTCCCCCATAGGGACGCCAGGCGGATCGCGCGTCGCCATTGGGGCATAGGAAAGGAACAGGCGGAATATGGCAAGCGTGCTCGGAAAGGCAGATGGACCAAACGGGGGCATTGTCACCCGTTTTGCGCCCTCGCCTACGGGCTTCCTCCATATCGGCGGCGCGCGCACGGCCCTGTTCAACTGGCTTTTCGCCCGCCACCACGGCGGCAAGGCGCTGCTGAGGATCGAGGACACCGACCGGAAGCGTTCCACTCAGGAGACAATCGACGCCATTCTGGACGGACTCGACTGGCTGGGTCTCGATTTCGACGCGCCCCCTGTGTTCCAGTCCGAGCGGGGCTCGCGCCATGTCGAAGTCGCCGAAAAGCTGCTGGCGGCCGGCCATGCCTATAAATGCTATGCCACGACCGAGGAGCTCGAAGAGATGCGCGCCGCGCAGCGCGCTGCGAGGCAGCCGCTTCGCTATGACGGCCGCTGGCGCCACCGCGACCCATCCGAAGCGCCGTTAGGCGCGCCTTTCGTCGTCCGGCTCAGGACTCCCGACGACGGCGAAGCGACAATCGAGGACGCAGTCCAGGGCAAGGTTACGGTCAACAACGCCGAACTCGACGATTACATCTTGCTGCGTGCCGACGGCACGCCGACCTACATGCTTGCAGTGGTGGTCGACGACCACGATATGGGCGTGACCCATATCATTCGCGGCGACGACCACCTCAACAATGCGTTCCGCCAACTGCCGATCATCCGCGCGATGCAGCAGATCGAGGATGGCTGGAACGAACCGGTCTATGCCCATATCCCGCTGATCCACGGCCCCGACGGGGCCAAGCTCTCCAAGCGCCATGGAGCAACGGGCGTCGAGGCGTATCGCGACGAGCTCGGCATATTGCCCGAAGCGCTGTTCAACTACCTGCTCCGGCTCGGCTGGGGGCACGGCGACCAGGAAGAATTCACTCGCGAGGAAGCGATCGAATTGTTCGACCTCGATGGCGTGGGCAAGAGCCCGTCGCGCTTCGACATCAAGAAGCTCCACAATATGAACGCGCACTATATCCGCGCGGCGGACGACGCCCGGCTGGCGGCCCTGATTGCGCCCAAAATGGGTGCGCAGGCGGACGAGAAGCTGCTGGCCAGGGCCATGCCGGTATTGAAGACCCGCGCCCACGATCTCGATGAGCTCGCCAGCGGCGCGGCCTTCCTGTTCAAGACCCGTCCGCTGGAAATGGACGAGAAGGCGGCCAGCCTTCTCACCGACGATGCAAAGGGGCTCCTTTCGCGGATTTCCGCGCGTTTGCGGGCCGAATCGGACTGGACAAGCGAGGCTCTGGAGGCCAATCTGAAATCTCAAGCGGAGGAGCTGGGTCTCGGCCTCGGCAAGCTCGCGCAACCGCTAAGGGCGGCGCTCACGGGGCAGAGCACCTCGCCGGGCATTTTCGACGTTTTGATCCTCCTGGGCAGGGAGGAAAGCTTGGCGCGGATCGACGCTCAGGCGGTCCGGGGCGAGCAGACAGCCGGTAATTGAGGAGTACGAAACTTGGGTGACAAGAACGCCACGCTAACCGTTGGGGACAAGAGCTGGGAATTTCCGCTGCTGGAAGGGAGCGTCGGACCGGACGTGTTCGATATCCGCAAGCTCTACGGCCAGGCGCACATGTTCACTTACGATCCAGGCTTCACCTCCACCGCGTCATGCGAGAGCGGACTGACCTATATCGACGGCGAAGAAGGCGTGCTTCTCCATCGCGGCTACCCGATCGGCCAGCTTGCCGAGCATTCCAGTTTCATGGAGGTCTCCTACCTGCTGCTCAATGGAGAGCTGCCGGGCAAGGACGAGCTGGACAAGTTCAGCTGGACTATCAGCCGCCACACGATGCTCCACGAGCAGTTGATCCAGTTCTACCGCGGTTTCCGGCGCGACGCGCACCCGATGGCGATCATGTGCGGCGTGGTCGGCGCGCTGAGCGCATTCTATCACGACAGCACCGACATTTCCGATCCCGAGCATCGCCGGATCAGCTCTCACCGGCTGATCGCCAAGATGCCGACGATCGCCGCGATGGCCTATAAATATTCGGTCGGGCAACCCTTCCTCTATCCCGACAACTCGCTTTCCTACACGGGCAATTTCCTGCGCATGACCTTCGGCGTGCCGGCAGAGGAGTACGAAGTGAATCCGGTAGTCGAGCGGGCGCTGGACCGCATCTTCATCCTCCATGCCGATCACGAACAAAACGCCTCGACCTCAACCGTACGCCTTGCCGGTTCCTCGGGCGCGAACCCGTTCGCCTGCATCGCCGCGGGCATTGCCTGCCTGTGGGGGCCGGCGCATGGCGGCGCGAATGAGGCCGCGCTCAACATGCTGCGCGAGATCGGCACGCCCGACAGGATCCCGCATTACATAGAGCGAGCGAAGGACAAGAACGATCCGTTCCGCCTGATGGGCTTCGGACACCGCGTCTACAAGAATTACGATCCCCGGGCGGCGGTGATGCAAAAGACCGTGCGCGAAGTGTTCGAGGCGCTGAAGGTCGACGATCCGCTGTTCGAAACCGCGCTGATGCTGGAAGAGCTCGCACTCCATGACGATTATTTCGTCGAGAAGAAGCTGTTCCCCAATGTCGACTTCTATTCGGGCATCATCCTCTCCGCGATCGGTTTCCCGACCACCATGTTCACCGTGCTCTTTGCCCTTGCCCGCACCGTGGGCTGGGTGGCGCAGTGGAATGAGATGATCTCCGATCCCGGCCAAAAGATTGGCCGTCCGCGCCAGCTCTATACCGGCCCGGCTCAGCGCGACTATCTGCCCGTCGAGAAGCGCTGAGGCGCATCTGCGCCCCTGCGAAGGCAGGGGCCTTGCGCCGCCAGCGGAACGCCGATCGCACGAGATCCCTGCCTTCGCAGGGGCTCATACTCAGCGCGGCTTGGAACGACGTTCCCCCAACGCCGGCAGCTTCAGGATGAAGCGCGCGCCCTCGCCCGGTTCGCTCTCCACCGTCAGGTCGCCGCCCATCGCCCGGGCCAGCTGGCGCGAGATGTAAAGCCCAAGGCCGGTACCGCCCTGCTCCTGGCGACCGAGCCGTTCGAACTTTTCGAAGATGCGCTGCTGCTGCTCAGGCGGGATGCCTTCGCCATTGTCGGCCACCGTAAGGAAAGCCCATTCGCCCTTGCGGCGGGTTTTCACTTCTATCCTGGTACCATCGGGCGTGTAGCGGATCGCATTGCCGATAAGGTTCAGGAGAACCTGCAGAACGCGGCGGAATTCCGCGATTGCCGGCATACTTGCCTTCTCGCCGGGCAAGGTCAGGGTCAGCCCCTTCTCCTGCGCACGCATCCCCAGTATCCCGCCCGCGCGCCGCGCAACATCGGCCAGGTCGATATGGTCCGGCGCGGTCGAGAATTCGTCATCTTCGATCACTTCGAGATCGGCGAGATCCTCCAGCAAGGAAAGCAGGTGCTCGCCCGCCGAAGCGATATCGGCGGCGTAATTGCTATATTCGTCGGCCAGCGGTCCGGCGAGCTGGGCGTGGATCGTCTGGGCATTGGCAATGATGCGCGAAATCGGCTGGCGCAGTACGGGAACGATCTCGCGCCCGAGACTGGCGGCGACGAATTCGTCCTTGCGGGCAGCTGACCGGCCTTTGGGAACAATCGGCAGCGGCTGCTCGGCAACGAGGTGCAATTCGAATCCCTGGCTGCCCGGCTCGCCGGCGCCCAGCGGTATCAAGCGCACACGCCAATCGCGCTGCGAATCTTCGATCCGCACCGGCGCACCGTCGAGCAGCCGCCAGTGATGCGAGCGTCCGGCATGGTCTCCCACCAGTTCCACGAATTCGGTCCAGGGCCGGCCGGCGCCCTCGTCCATTGCCTTTGCCAGCGGCTCCAGTTCCGCGGTCCTTGCCGCTGCCGAAAGTAGGTGCTGATCGGGATCGAGGCGGCCGCTGAGTTCAGCAAGCTGGCGATCGATATCGGCACGCCTGTCCGCCGCCAGCGCCAAATCTTCGGATGGCAGCGCCGCCGCATGCCAATGGGCAAGCCCGATGCGGCAACCACCGCTTTCGGGATCGGGAGAAACTTCGACAAAGGCCGTGATTTGCTCGTCCTGGTCCTGAACCTCGATCGAGTGCAAGAGACGCAATCCATAAGAGCGCGACTTTCGGACCAAATCCAGAAGTGCCGGCGAGGCGATGGTGCCGGGCAGATCGCCGCCGCATCGCAATTGCAGGCTGGCCAGCGGCTCATCGGCCTCGATCAGCCGGTCCTCTCCATCGCTCAGCGCCTCGGCGATATATGGAGGTCCGCTCGCCATCTCAGTCGCCCAGCAAAGGGTTGGTATCGGCGAGGAGGGAAGCAGCGCGCTCCGACGCCAGCCCGCCGAGTTCCGTGGGCAAGGCAACGTCCGGGTGGAGGAACAGGAGTTCCTCCTCGATTGCCGCAGCTTCCAGCCCGGCCGCACGCAAGCCGACCGCAAGGCGCGCCACATGACGTTCGTTGAGGCTGAGCACAGCCAAGGCGCGGTTCTGCTTAGAAGAAATTGCCAGGGCGCTGGCGAAGAAGGCAATGCCCGCATGAGCGACGGACAGCATTTCACGCCCGCCATTGACGGGACCAGTGAGCAAATGCGCGATCAGGCCGAGGCGGCTGCGGCCTTCATCGAAGGCTCCGCGCATGGCCTGCTCGGCCTTTTTCACCTCCTCGCCCCGTTCCTCGCCAATTACCGAGCGGAACGCCATTAGCGCCGCACCGAACAGATCGCCGGGAAGCTCCGCAAGAGGCAGTTCCATGCGCCGCAAGTGCTGGAGGAAGCGCGATTGCGCGGCCAGCGCCTGCATGGCCCGCGCCGCCCGCTTCGCATCCGTGGATGCGATCATTTGCTGCAATAGCGGCGAAAGCACGGGATCGAGCCCGTTGCGCCGAGCGAGCTGCGCCGCAAGCTGGTACTCCAGCGCCAGCGAATGGGCATGACCCGGGAGGCCGGGCATTGCCATCAGGCGGACGGCGAGGGCATCCTGAAAGGGCTCCGCAAAACTCCAGCGGTCCTCTTCTCCCACAGTCTCGGCCAGGGTGAACAGCATCTGCCGTGCAAGGTCGGAAATCACGCCGCGCACGCGCGCGACAATCTCGTCGCTGAACAGCGCATGGTCATCATTCGCAAGCAGGTGACGCAGGATCGGTATAGTCGTGGAAATCACGACATCACCGCGCGCCAGCTCCTCGCGTAGAATATGTTCGACCGGTATGGTCGCGGTCTCGCTCATGTCCCGCCTCTTCAACCCGCAGGCCCTAGGCTTTGTTGGTTAATTCAGCGTTAGCCGCCTTGCTCTGCATAACCGAGACGATCATCGCTGCCAGCAGCAATGCCGCAAGTGCCATGATTGCTACCCCGGCCCGGTCGAGCAGCGCGGCGGTCCCGGCAATGAGCGCGATGAGCGCGCGATCGGCGGCAAAGGAAGCGATCCGGGGCGGCAGGACATGAGCGCCCAGCCGTATGAGGCCGACCAGCATCAGCGGCGGGAATATCCGCTCATTCCACGTGCCCGATATCGCATGATAGACCATGAATATCAGGGTTATATCGAGGATCGCTAAAATCACCTGCTTCCCTCGCCCGGCTGATTTGCGCGGTGCCCAGGTATCGCCTTGCAACCCCTTGAGCAGCCCGGCGAGGCCGAGTGACAGTGCAGCCGGCGCCAGCAACAATATACCCGCTCCCGCCATCCCGAATCGGGACGCTATCGCTGCTCCGCCCGCCGCCAGCACCACCGCCGCCAGCATAAGTCCCGACACCAGACGCCTCCCGCCGATCTTTTCGCGCGGAATCATGCGAACGGCCATCGTGGCGAGCCCGCCCGTAGCGGAACCGTCTCCATGACGCTCAATCCGGCTGTCCAGCCAGGCGGCCTCCTGCTCAGCCAGTTCGGCACCGGGGCGCAGCAGCATCCATTGTCCCGAGACGAGCAGCTTTTCCGGAATCGCCCGTTCGGGCAACCGCGCCTGCACAGCGATCCTCAGCAGTGCCGATACGGCGTCGCAATCCTGCGGCAGAGCGGTTATCTCGCCCACCAAGCGCCCCGGCATGGACAGGGCTCCGCCCCAGGCGTGATTGAGGTCGATTCGTTCGAACCCAGCGGCAATCCCGGTTTCAGACGGCAGGACGAGAATGCCGTTGCCCTTATCGAGCGCATCATAGGCCTCCAGTGCCAATGGCAGAAGTCCGGGATCCATGACGATGAACTGCTCTGCGGCGCCTGCGAGCCGCGGCAACGCGTGGGGATCGCCTGTGCAATGGAACCGGGCTCCGGCGCGCTCGGCGGCGTGCTGCAGGGCGATCTCGCCCGCTTTCAGCGTGTGGGACAGGCAGATGACGATATTGCAGCCCAGAGCAAGCGCGAATTCCAGTTGCCGTTCGGCAACGCTCTTGCCGGCGAAAAACGGCAATGCCGGACCGCCGGGTCCGTGCACCATCGAAATCAATGCCATGCGTACGCCGCGATTATCCCGCATGGGCTGTTTCTAGGCCCGTGCGGCATGGCTGCCAATGGTTTCCCGGATCAATTCAGCGCGTCGGCGAAGCTGCCAAGCTTGCGCAGCACGACGGGATCTCCAGGGGCGCCGGCAAGAGCCTCTTCTGCCAGTGCGATCAATGGCTTGGCGTGGAAACTTGCGGCGATGGCTTTCATCCTGAGCGCTGCGACGACCCAATTGCCATCGCACCTCGCCCGTTTCATCAGGTCGAGCTGGCGATATACGCTTTCTGCGAAGGCCGCGCGCAGTTCCGCAAGCAGCGCCGGGTCATCCCCCGCCGCCGCCGCGCAAGTCGCGTCGAAATCTCCACTTTCCTGGACCATCCACAGATCCATACAGGCAAGCTGGTTAATGAGCCTTTATCCTTGTCACCGACGTGGTATCCTTGCGGCATGAGCAGAGGTCGCAAAATTGTCTCGATCGAAGACCGCGAAAGCACAGCGGACGAGATCGAGCAGGAAGCTGGCGAAGCGGCCGAGGCCGCCACGCCCGAGGAAGAGACAACCGCCGACCACGATGACTGGGTCGAGGACGATTGGGCAGAGGAACCGGTACGGCGCTCAGCGTGGGGCTGGCTGGCGCCAATCTTTTTCATCCTGCTTGCCGCCGGCTGGACGGGATTTTTCGCCTATGCCCACCAGGCCGAGATGCTGGCCGGCGCCAGCTTCGTGCAATGGACCGATTGGGCAGCCGACTGGGCTCTTCCCATGGTGCTCATCACCACGCTCTGGCTGCTCGCGATGCGCCACAGCCGCCGCGAGACCGCACGCTTTGCCGATGCAGCCCGGGCGCTTTCGGTGGAATCGGGCCTGCTCGAAACTCGCCTGACCACGATCAATCGCGAACTCAGCCTTGCACGCGAATTCATCGCTGCGCAGTCGCGGGATCTCGAATCGCTGGGGCGCATCGCCAGCGAAAGGCTGAGCGAGAATGCCGATCGCCTGCGGGGCCTGATCCATGACAATGGCGCACAGGTAAATGCGATCGCCAGTGTAAGCACCACCGCGCTCGACAATATGAACCGGCTGCGCGACGAATTGCCGGTGATCGCCAATTCGGCGCGCGACGTGACCAGCCAGATCGGCAATGCCGGGCGCACCGCCCACGACAATGTCGAGGAACTGGTGCGAGCATTCGAACGGCTCAATCATTTCGGCCAGGCCACCGGCCGCGAAATCGCTGCCCTGCAAGGCAAGGTCGATGCCGCACTCACCGCCTTCGAGGCGCAGGGCGAGAAGATGGCCGATATTGCGACGGCGCGTTTCGCTGCGCTGGATGAGCGCAGCGAGGAATTTCGAGCCCAGCTCGACAGCCGCGAAGTAGAAGCGCTGGCAGCAATGCGCCGCCGGGTGGAAACGCTGGTCGGCGACCTCGACCAGGCTCATCGCGGGCTGGTCGAGCGCGAGGAGGAAGCACTCGTCGCACTGGCCGGACGGATCGATGCGCTCAAGAACGACAGCAGCCTGGTCGCCGCTTCGCTCGCCGAAGGTCAGGATCACGCAGCCACCAAGTGGCGCGAGGCGATCGAAGGGCTGCAGGAACGCCTGAAAGAAGCGATCGGGGAAGTCACGCAGGTTGACAGCTCTGCGATGGAAAATGCCCGCAAACGGCTTGCGGCAATCAAAGACGAAGCGGCCCGTGTCGACGATGTGATGCTTGAGCGGCTTACCGCTTTCGAGGAGCAGGTGGCGCAGCGCCGCAACGCCACCGAAAGGCGCGAAGCAGAAGCGATAGAGCAGGTCTCCGTGCGGCTGGCCGGCCTCGATGAAACTATTGCGGAACGCCAGCAGACGCACCTGGCACATGTCGAGGCGATGGCGTCGCGCGGCGACGCCGTGGCGGCCAAATTGGCCGAACTGGACGCCGAAATGGGGCGGATCGTCGGCCGGGGCAGCGAGTATGAGGAAAAGCTGGCCTCCATTATCGCCTCGCTCGGCAGCAGCGCGTCGGAGAATCACCGGATGCTGGAGGCGTCAGGTCAGCAGGTGAACGAGCTGACCGATGCTTGCGTCCGCCTGCTGGAGATCATCCGTTCCAGTGCCGATCATACACGCGACGACCTGCCCGCCGCAATTGCCGAAGCGGAAGCAAGGCTCGGCGCGGTCGAGCAACGCGGGCGGGAACTCTCCGGCCTGATCGGCACCGCCAGGACCGATAGCGAGAAGCTCTCGGAATATGTGATTATGGCGCGCGGCGAAGGCCAGGCAACGATGGAAGAATTGCGCGCCTTGCGCAGCGAAGTCGAGACCAGCCATGCCGAGCGGATCGCCCAGCTTGGCGGACTCCGCGAGGAATTGCGCGAGATCGATACGGACAGCTCGGCCTTGACCGAGAACGCCCGCATGCGGTTGGTCAATGCTATCGAGTCGCTGCGCAATGCAGCGCAGGCAGCGTTTGAAAGCCTCGATGCCGGCGCCTCGACACGCCTCGCCGCGATCTCGGAGAAGATCGCCAAAGAAAGCGCCGAGGCGATGGACGGCGTGCTCGATGCTTCTGCGGGCGAAGCCATAGGCCGCATTCGCTCTGCCAGCGAAGAAGCGGCGCGGACGAGCCGCGAAACCATGCGGCAACTGCGCGACCAATTGGCCCGCGTGGACGAACTGGCCGGCAATCTCGAAAGCCGGGTGGCAAGGGCTCGCGAGCAGGCAGAAGAGCAGGTCGACGGCGATTTCTCACGGCGCGTCGCACTGATTACCGAAAGCCTCAATTCGCAATCCATCGACCTGACCAAGGCGCTGTCGACCGAAGTCACCGATACGGCCTGGGCATCCTATCTGCGCGGCGACCGCGGCATTTTCACGCGGCGCGCGGTGCGCCTGCTCGACCGGCAGGAAATGCGCGATATTGCCGAATTGTACGAAGGCGATGCGGATTTCCGCGAACACGTCAATCGCTACATCCACGATTTCGAAGCGATGCTGCGCACGATGCTGTCCACCCGCGACGGGCAATCGCTGGCGGTTACGATGCTGTCGTCCGATATGGGCAAGCTCTATGTCGCACTGGCTCAGGCGATCGACCGGCTGCGCGCTTAGAGTTTTTGCGGTTTAGTTGAACCACGTAACAAAATGCCCGCGCCCCCGCGCAGGCGGGGGCACAGAACGGCAGACACTCGCTCCGAGACTCTGGAGCCCCGCCTGCGCGGGGAAGCGGTTCAATCTAAACCGCAAAACTCCAGACTCAGATCCGATCAGCCTTGCTCTTCAGAGGGATCGATGAATCGGTGATACAAGTCGATGTCGTCAATCGTTATCCAGCCATAGACGTAGTTCGCGACATAAAGGCCGCACAGGACCGCTGACAGGACCGTTGCGCGAATGGCAAGGCGGCCGGGACGGAAATTGGCCGGCGCGCTGTCGGCCTGGCCTGGAATTTTTTCGATGCCCATCTCGTCATGCGTGCGCACACCGAAGGGCAGCAGGAAGATTGCGCTCATTACCCAGCAGAGGAAATAGATCGCGAGAACGGACGTCCAGTTCACGACATCCGCTCTCCCCCAAGCAAGACGCGGACCTGCGGCTTCTTGCCCGACCAGCGCTGTGCGGCGCGGCGGGCTGCAAGCCGTGCCGCTTCGCTCACGCTTTCGGCGTCGCGCGCCCTCCCCTTGAGCCGCCCGACTGCATTGGCCACATCGTTCTGTGCCTCTTCGATGAACTCGGCAAGATCCTCGTCCAGCGGCAGGCCAATGGCCTCCACCCGCGCCGATCCATCTCCTTCGAGGAGGACGATCAGCAAGCCGTCGCGCGCCAGACGGCGGCGCATGGTGATCGCCTCGCCATCGGCAGGCACGATAATATCGCCGTCGAGCACGAGCCTCCCGGTGGGAACCTGCGCGGCCCTACCCGGTTCACCCGGCGCGAGCTTCACGATATCGCCGTTCTGCTGCGCAACGGCACGCGGAATGCCTTTGCTGCGGCCCAACCGTGCCTGTTCCTGCATGTGGCGAATTTCGCCATGGACCGGCACAAGGATCTCCGGCCTGAGCCAGGAATAGAGCGCCTCCAGTTCCGGCCGCCCCGGATGGCCGGAGACGTGGATAAAGCTCTGGCGGTCGGTCACCATTTCGATTCCGCGCGCGGCCAGCTGGTTTTGCACGCGCCCGATAGCGATTTCGTTGCCAGGGATCTGACGGCTGGAGAACAGCACGACGTCGCCTCCGGACAGGCTGATCGGGTGGTTG
>DASWIR010000276.1:0-2998 GCA_036397575.1 Alteraurantiacibacter sp.
GCGCTGGAAGCAGGCGATGCCGTGCTCACGCAATCCTCCGCGATCATCGAATGGCTGGAAGAGGTCCATCCCGAGCCGCCCTTGTTGCCCGAGAATGCAAACGAGCGCGCCATCGTCCGTGCCATGGCAATGGCCGTCGCCTGCGACATCCACCCGCTCAACAATTTGCGCGTGCTTAACCGACTTCGCGAGCAATTCGGGGTGGATAGCGACGGCGTAAAGGTATGGATCGCGCACTGGATTCGCGAAGGCTTCGCCGCGATCGAGTCGATGATCGCACAGCATGGTGGACGCTTCGCCTTTGGCGACAGCCTGACCATGGCCGACTGCCATCTCGTGCCGCAGATCTATTCGGCGGAGCGTTTCGGGGTCGATATTTCCGAGTTCCCGCTACTTGTCGCCGCTGGGGCCAATGCCGCCGCCGAGCCGCCGGTTGCTGCCGCCCATCCCGACCGGCAGCCGGATGCAGGTGAGGGTTAGGGGAGGTTTTGGTCTTTTGGGATCGCTCATCCCATATGCCATCCGTTTGCCCTGAGGAGGCGGCGAGGCTGCAAGCCGAGCCACCGTCTCGAAAGGCGCTCTTGTCCCGGGTGCTTCGAGACGGGCCTCGATCTTCGATCTCGGCCCTCCTCAGCACGAACGGTGTATGATGGCAGACCCCTAAAGCAAGCGCCTCGTGGACGAAGCCCATATCCATTCGAGCTTGCCGAGCCGGAATGGTGTGAACAGCACCGATGGATTTGTCATTGCCGCTTTTCTCCCCCTTCGGCCCGCGCCATAGTGCCTCAATGAAGCTCGATTACAAAGCCTATGAAGAGCTGTTCAACACGGGAGACGACGAGGCGCTGGTAGAGCGGTTCTTCGCCGAGGATTGCATAATGGCGAGCGCCAATGGGGAGCGGCGCGGCAAGGGCGAACTGCTTGCTTTCCTCGAGGCTGCGCATGATGGCGTGCGGGAGGTGATGCGGCCGCAGCATGTGCTGAGCGATGAGGATTTGCTGTTCGCGGAAGTCGACATGGATTTCCATGCCAGCAAGGTCCGCGAAGATTTCATCTTCGGGGCGATGCGGCCTGGCGACCTGATCACGGTCAAGTTCTTCGTCACCTATGCCCTCGATGGCGAGGGGAAGATCAAGCTGCTCCAGAGTATGGTCTGGCCGCCGGAAAGGGGCGTCAGCAAGTTGCCGCATCTCGGCTCGCATCCGAGCCAGGTCGCAGCCTTCCATGCCTATGCCGCTGCGTTCTCAGCGGCGGAATTCGAGCGTTTTCCGCTGTTCTATACCGAGGACGTCAAACTGCACCTTACTAGTTCGGTGGGCGATATCGTGGGCAGGCAGGGGATCATCGATTTCTACCGCCCCATGTTCGAAAGCGTGCGCGAGAATGTGGCGGTCGAGCGCTTCGAGGCGTCGGACGATCGGATCGCGGTCGACGCCATCAGCCGCTTCACCGCGATCAGGAACGCGCCCGATTTCGTGGTCGGTCCGCTGGAAGAGGGCGAGTGGATCGAGGTGCCGGTGCGTGTGGTTTACACGCTGCGCGGCGGGCTGATCTGCGACATCCATGTCACCCGCAATGGGGAGCCCAGGCGCGGCGGCCGATCGTAGCTTGCAAATTTCCAGGCCCGACCCGCAGGGGATACCGCTTCCGCAGTGCTCGGCCTCACTGGCTGCTATCGGTTGGCGGCCGGGTGCCGCAATTGTCGGCGGAGCTTCGCGTACCTATCTATCACGATGTGAAGGGGATCCAGGTGCCGCGCGACTGGCGCCTCTCATTGGGAATCAGTCAGATATTCTGATCCCCGACCGTGCATGACGGCCCTTCGGGACCCTCACCCGGGGGCCGTCACCCGCACGGGGCCGCTCATTATCTTGCCATTCACCCGCCCGCGCTTACATTGGCGGGACAAATCTGCAGGAATTACGCATGAACGACGACCGCGAGCCGGAAAACACTCCCAACCCCTGGCTGAAGAGCATGATGGTGTGGGGCGGGATATTCCTTGCCCTGCTGCTGGTCGTGTCCATGTTCGGCAGTCCCTCCGCGGAGCCCGCGACGCAGATCAAATATTCCGATTTCCGCGGGAAGGTGATCGAAGGCTCGGTCAAGGAAGTGCAGATCGCGCCCGACAAGATCACCGGCACGCTCAAGAATGACGAGGCCTTCTCGACCATTCCCGTCCCCGGCGATGCGGGCCTGACCGCGCTGCTCGAAGAGAACAATGTTCGCTTTTCGGGCACTGCTGCCGAGGAGCCGAACGTACTGCTCTGGATTTTCATCCAGTCGCTCCCCTTCCTGCTGATCCTGGGCGTCGCTTTCTTCGCCCTGCGCCAGGTCCAGAAAGGCGGCGGATCGGGAGCGATGGGCTTCGGCAAATCCAAGGCGAAGCTACTGACCGAACGCCAGGGCCGCGTGACCTTCGACGACGTGGCCGGGATCGACGAAGCACGCGAGGAATTGCAGGAAATCGTCGAATTCCTGCGCGATCCGCAGCGCTTCTCCAAGCTCGGCGGACAGATTCCCAAGGGTGCGCTGCTGGTCGGCTCGCCCGGTACCGGCAAAACCCTGCTCGCCCGCGCAATCGCGGGCGAAGCGGGCGTGCCCTTTTTCACCATCTCGGGCTCCGACTTCGTCGAGATGTTCGTCGGCGTCGGCGCCAGCCGCGTGCGCGACATGTTCGAGCAGGCCAAGAAAAACGCTCCATGCATCGTCTTCATCGACGAAATCGATGCGGTCGGCCGCAGCCGCGGCCACGGCCTCGGCAATTCCAACGACGAGCGCGAGCAGACGCTCAACCAGCTCCTCGTCGAGATGGACGGTTTCGAGTCGAACGAAGGCATCATCCTGATCGCGGCCACCAACCGCCCGGACGTGCTCGACCCGGCGCTGCTCCGCCCCGGTCGTTTCGATCGCCGCGTCGTCGTGCAAGCCCCTGACCGGCTCGGCCGCAAGCTGATCCTCCAGGTGCACACGCGCGGCGGCCCACTCGCCCACGACG
>DASWIR010000277.1:0-3817 GCA_036397575.1 Alteraurantiacibacter sp.
TAAGGCGGCTTCGGGGCTGAATTTCGCCGCATCCGTGCCCATAATGGGCCGGATGACAGATTCGTTTGCCCAGGCGAGCGGCGCCGATCGCCTGCTCGTTTTTTCGATCCCGTCCCGCCATGCCCGTGGCCGCGTCGTGCGGCTGGAAGGCGTGCTGGGCGATATTCTTTCCGCGCATGACTATCCCCCGCCTATTGCGCGGATGCTGAGCGAAGCGTTGACGGTGACCGCGCTTGTCGGTGCGCTCCTCAAGGATGAGGGTAGCCAGCTGACCATGCAGGCTGAGGCGGACAGGGGCCCCGTGCGCCTGCTCGTTTGCGATTGGCGCGACGGTGAATTGCGCGGTTATGCAGAGTTCTCACCGGAAGAATTGGCGGAGACTGGCCAGTCTCCTCGGTTGGAGGACCTGTTCTGCGATGGGCGTCTGGTTGTGACCTTCGAAATGCCTACCCGGCGTGAACGCTATCAGGGGATCGTCCCTCTCGAAGGCCACTCATTGTGCGATGCGCTGGAGAACTACTTCGCGCGTTCGGAACAGGTGCCGACCTTGCTGCGCGTGGCAGTGGATTTGGATGGCGGTCAGCCGATCGCGGGTGGGCTGCTGTTGCAGCATGTCGCGGAAGGCGAGGAAGGCGGCGAGCGGTTGCATGCCCGCGTTGCCCGGCCGGAATGGGAGCATGTCGCGATCATGGGGTCGAGCATTTCGGCCGAGGAATTGACCGATCGCAGCCTGTCGCTGGAAACGATAAGCTGGCGGCTGTTCCACGAGGATGGTGACATTCGAGTGATGCCAGGCGCTTCGATCCGGCGCGGCTGCCGCTGCAGCATTGCCCATTTCGACGAAGTGCTTGCGCGCTTTCCGAAAGAGGACCGGCGGGAGATGGCCGATGAAAACGGCATTATCCGTGTCGATTGCGCCTTTTGCTCACGCCAGTTTGCGATTCAGGATTAACGGTTCGTCGCTGATATGGTGCAATTGGTCGTTCATTTTTGCCGTGATATAAAATGCCTATGCGCTCGATTCGCATCCTGAACCGCTCTTGCCGGGCGATGCTGCTCGCCGCCGCTTTGGGCGGCACGACCCTCGCTGGGTCGCTGGTCGCAGCCGAACTCGGCATGCTCGATACGCTCAGGAAGGGCTCATGGGATGTGCGCGATCGCGACACCGGCGCACACAGCAAAATCTGCGTGCGCAGCGGGCCGGAGCTTGTCCAGCTGCGGCACCGCGGATTGGGCTGCGAGAGACTGGTGGTCGATGACAAAGCTGCCAATGTTACAGTGCAGTATACCTGCCGCGGGCAGGGTTATGGCCATACCGAAATCCGCAAGGAAAGCGACCGCCTGGTCCAGATTCATACGCAAGGCATTGAAGGCAGTCGACCGTTCGATATCACGGCTGAGGCGCGCCACGTCGGCAGCTGCTGATCTTGCGCCCCATTCAGGCTGCGCCTAGCGGGGCGGTATGACCGATATTGCGAAGAAGGCCGTCATCCTGCTGTCGGGCGGGCTCGATTCCATGGTTGTCGCCGGGCTGGCGCGGGAGTCGGGCTATGCAATTCATGCCCTGACCATCGATTATGGCCAGCGCCACCGGCGCGAACTCGATTCGGCCGACGCGATCGCGCATCAACTCGGCGTTGCCCGGCATGTCGTTCTGCCCCTCGACCTCACGCAGTTCGGCGGCTCGGCGCTGACGGACGATATTCCTGTTCCCAAGCAGGGCGTCGGCGACGAGATTCCGGTTACCTACGTCCCTGCTCGCAATTTGGTGTTCCTGGCGCTGACCACCGCCTTTGCCGAAGCGAGCGGTGCGCGCGATATCTTCATCGGCGTCAATGCGCTCGATTATTCGGGCTATCCCGATTGCCGTCCGGAATTCATCGCCAGTTTTGCCGAGACGGCGCGGTTGGGGACCAAGGCGGGCGTGGAGGGCGCTCCCTTCACGATCCATGCGCCGCTGCAACACATGAGCAAGGCTGACATCGCCTGCGAAGCGAGCAGGCTCGGCCTCGATCCGGCGCTAAGCTGGTCGTGCTACGATCCGACGCCGGAAGGGCTAGCCTGTGGCACTTGCGATTCCTGTCGCTTGCGGCGCAAGGGCTTTGCCGAGGCCGGGCTCGTCGATCCCACGCCTTATGCCGAGGACGAGTTCTAGGCGCCAGCCCGCGTCAGGCAGCGGGCAAAATGCCGGCCTGCTGCAATGCCGAGACGATTTCGCCGATCGCGGTGCGCGCTTCGGCATCTACCGTCGTGCCGCCGATCGGATTGGCTGGAGGAGTGATCCGTCGCCAGCTGCCTACAAAAAGCACCGCCTGGCCGCTCGCCTTGTCGAATGCCCGCATGCCGTCTCTGGGGCTCACGAAGACCCAGCCGCCCGGCTGACGGCTGGCGATCTCGCCATCATGGCCTGCCCAATCGCCCGTAGCATCGGCTCCGACCAGCCAGCATTCGCCTTCATCGGATGCGACGGGTGGTGCAGAGGCTTCGCCTTCGACTGCGGGATGCAGTAGCGTGTCGAGCCGCGCATGGGCCTCGTTGACGATGAACTCTTTTTGCGTCTGCCCCTGAAAAAGAAATGGGAGGTAATAGCGAGGTGAAGCGTCTGAAAAGAAAATCGGATCGGGCATGGAGGTGGTCCTTCGGGTTCAGGGCAGCGTGGTGAGCAGAAGCGGGGGCGACATGGCGAAGCTACCGACCTGCCGCACCCAGAGCGCCGCTCCGGGATGATCGGTTTCGAGCGATGCGACCGTTGCAGCGGATAGTGAGAGGACGGGCTCGGAAACTTCCCACCACAAAAACGGATCCTCCACTTCGCCGATCCCCACAACATAGACCTCTGCCTGTTCGTTGAGCGGCGTTTCGACTTCGTCGAGCCAGTTCCATGCGCCGCGCGCCCGGCGGATCCAGGAAAGTTCCATCGATCCGTCGGCAAGTCGCGAAACGCGCGGATGAACTGGTGTAAGCGGACGCAGCGTGGCGCCGGCATTGGCGACCTCGGCAAAGACTGTCTCTGTGTCGCCTAGCCCGAGCGCGCCGATATTTGCGCTTGCGACATTGCCGACACGACCGGCGCCGAACGCCACGGGCCGGCCGTCGAGGAGCACGAAGGGCGTCCCCGCCACATGTCCGGCCTGCGCCGCCGCTTCGCTGCCGCCGCGCCCCCGCAGCAGGCCCGAGAGGCGCCATATGCCGCCGCCCAGCGCCTCCGCATTGGCGAACTGGATCACTTCATTGCCGATCAGAGCGCGGTTCGCGCCATTGGCGAGGCCGGCAATGGTGGCACCGGTCAACGCAAGGTCGGCGGGAATGAGCCGGATGTCGAGATACGCATTGCGATCGAACAGCACCGCCGGCGAAGGCGTGAGCGCGGTCAGCAGGCTGCCGATAATGCTCCGCCGCGATCCGCTGCTTCCCAGCGGTACCAGTTCGCCGCCACGGTCGGCATAGAGCGCGGCCCCGCTCCAGCCGGACGAAGCGGCCGAAGGCGCGGCCCATACGACCGGCCGACTGTCGTCGTCCGTGCCGTCCCACGGTAGTTCGAAAGCCCGCAGCGCGGTCGGTCCGGCTGGGAGGTCGAGCGGAGACCAGGACGATCCGGCGTCCCCGTCGAGTTCTCTGACCGGCCCGCGCGGCAAGCGATTGAGTTCCAGCTCTATCCCGTTCTCGCGCCATTCCCAGCCGTCTATTCGCCAGTAGCCCGCAAGGCGCGGCACGCGAACGATGGAGCCGGGGCGCAGGGCCGGATCCACCTCGGCAATCCGGTAGGAGATTGCGTCGCGTGCCGCTCCAGCGCGCTCGGCTGCGCGATTGATCAGAG
>DASWIR010000278.1:0-2285 GCA_036397575.1 Alteraurantiacibacter sp.
ACCATCTTGAAGCCATTGTAATTGGCGGGATTGTGGCTGCCGGTTATCTGGATGCCGCCATCGATATCTTCGGCCGAAGCCTCGGCGTAATAGAGCATCGGCGTGGGGCCCATCCCGACGCGCACGACATCGCAGCCGCTCGCCGTGAGCCCTTCGACCAGCGCATGTTCGAGCATGGGCGAGCTGACCCGCCCGTCATAGCCGACCGCGACCTTGCCGCCCCCGGCGCGCCGCAGCATGGTGGCAAAACTGCGGCCGATAGCCCGCGCATCGTCGACTCCCAGCGTCTCTCCGATAATGCCGCGAATATCGTACTCACGAAGGATCGTCGGATTGAATCGATAGTTCATTGCGGGTCCCTGGGCAGCTCGTAAGGCAATTCGGAAAGGAGCAGGTCGCGCGCGTCATTCGCCTCGTGCACTTGCCCATTGGTTCCGCCCCGGTCGGGATGGACCATGGTGATGAGGCGGCGATGCGCCTCGACGATTTCGCCATGCGAGGCATTGGCCGATACGCCAAGCAGCCTGCGCGCGCGAAACAGTGCCTGGCTGCGCGTGTTCTCGCGGCGTTCCCACGGCCAGCGGCCGGTGACCATCTTCCAGCCGACCACCACAATTCCCGCGAGAATGAGCAGCTTCAGCATGGCTCAGGCCGCCTCCGGCCGGGCCGGGGCGACATCGCCCATCGGCAAGTTCAGTGCCTTGACCAGTTCCCGCAATTCCTGCCGCGCAACGAGATGGCTGGTACCAAGCTCTCCCAGATGTCCCTTGTCGAGCAGGGTGAGGCCGGACGGGAACAGTTCGCGGTAGATGACGCGTTCGGACAGGCCGCGCGCCACCCGGAAGCCGACCCGCTTCGACAATTCCGCGAGCGCACGGTCGAGCCGCGCCTGGTTCTTCGCCTCGACATGGCCGGTGCGGTTCCGCACCACGATCCAGTCCATCCCCTGGCGTTTCTGTTCGACTGCGGCGCGGCTGCGCTTGATTCGCGCTTCCCAGATCAGTTCGGCGTAGAAGCTGAGACGGCGGACCTTGAACGTCTCGGCCTCCACTTGCCCAATCAGGTCGAAATCGACGAAGCTGTCATTCATCGGAGTCACCAGCGTGTCGGCCTCCGTCGCCACATGCCTTGCAAGAGGATCGTCGCGGCCGGGCGTGTCGAAGACGATGAAGTCGCATGGCCGGCCGGGTTCGTCGGCGCTGGCGGCCAGCGCCGCCACGGCGGCATCGAGTTCCTCCGGAGTGGTGCCTTCGAATACTCCGAAATGCGCGCCCGGCAACGCGATACCCCGGCGGCTTTCGGTTTCGGCGCGATTCTCGAAATAGCGATAGAGCGTGCGCTGGCGCGGATCGAGATCGAGCGCGGCGACTTTAGCCCCCTGATAGGCCAGCGCTATCGCGATATGCACCGCCGTGGTCGACTTGCCGGTGCCGCCCTTTTCATTGGCAAAGACGATCCGGTGGAGACGATGGGCGGTCACTTTGGGCTCTTCCTGTTGGGCAGTCGCGCCGAGCCTTATCCGAGCCTCCGCCGCCTGCAAAGGGTTGGCCTTGGGGAAAGGACAGGATATTCAGGGTGAAGCAACGGGAACGGGGCCTGGCCTGACCGGTTGGGCAATCCGCAACAGGGAGTATTACCGATGAAGAAGCTTCTCGCAGGCGCAATCACCGCCGCCGTCGCGTTTGCCATGGCTCCGCAAGGAGCAATGGCCCAGTCTTCCGCCCGCAAGGCGCAGGAAAAGGGCCAGGCCGAAATACCGCGCTGCACCCACAATCTCGGAGCGATCGCGATCGTCGAACCCGACGACCAGTGGTGGCGCGACTACCAGCTGGGCAGCCCGGAAGCGGTACTGCGCATCTTCATCCAGGAATCGGGCTGCTTCACCCTCGTCAATCGCGGCCGCTCGATGCAGAGCCGCGCGATGGAACGCGCGCTCGAAGAACAGGGCGAGCTGCAGGACGGGCAGAATGTGGGACTCGGCCAGGTCCGCACTGCCGACTATTTCATCGAGCCCAACATCATTTCCACCAACCGCAATTCGGGCGGCGGCGGCCTCGGAGGCGTCCTGGGCGGCGTGACCGGCGGACTTCTCGGGAGCCGCGCCGGCAGGATCGTCGGCGGGATCGACGTCAAAAAGGGCGAGGCCAATGTCACGCTGTCCATCGTCAATGCCCGCACGACCGTGGAGGAAGCGCTGACCGAAGGCTATGCGCGCAAGTCGGATGTGGGCTGGAATGCCGGCGGATCGCTGTGGGGCGGCGGAAACTGGGGCGGCGCGGGCGTCA